>JACRBV010000155.1 GCA_016213065.1 Deltaproteobacteria bacterium | reverse complement strand
GCCACCGCCTCCACTATTGCTCCCCTCTCCCTGACCCTCTCCCGCAAGGGGAGAGGGAATAGTGAGGGTGTTTTTCCCCTTCGTGCCATCGCTTACAAGCGATACGGCGATAGATCCCGGTTTCCCATTTCCAAACGGGCCCGTGTTATTTTTGAAATCGCAAAAGAGAAGTCCACAAAGCAGGGCATGCACGAAAAAAGAGAAACAGAGAATTCTGCCTAGAGAGAGACGGTTTGAATTTTTTCTTTTGTATGGACCCATGATTGCACTCTTGAAAGCACGGTGAAGAGAGCCAAAGACCAGCAAAGGTCCCCCAAAAGGGAATTTCTTAAGAATGGAATCGCCAACGTGTAGCATTCCATCAAACCGGAAAGCGTTTTGGGATAAAGAAATCCCTCCATCCAGACGCCAAAATTACTGAGGATGAAAAATTGTGCGCTCCCCAAAATGCTAAAGAGGGTCAGGTTGCGATAACGATGTTCTGTGCCGATTCGGCTTCCAAGAAAAATGTTGATGGCGAAACTGAGATAAATAAAAGGAGTGACATAACTCCACGGTGTGATTTGTCTAAAAACACCCAATAAAAAATCGCTCATCACAAGAGCGATAAAAGGGATGGACCATTTCCAGAATCGGGAAAGTTTGGCGCCCCCCACCAGCGAAACGCCCCCCATTGGGGTGACATTGGCCGGGTGCGGGATGAGTCGCCCGAAAACGGAAACAAGGATCAACAAATTTGCGAGAAAATTTTCTTTTTTAGATGTGTTCATAGTGAAGTCTCCTAACAACTTTTAATTATTTAATCAATGTTAGAGATGCAGGAAGTGCGCCCACCGCAAAAGGCCCTGCAATGGTGGATCCCGTCTGCGGATCCAGCAGTATCATTCCTGCGTTTTTGGAATCTCTTTCGGGAATCCAAAGAAGTCCGTTTCGATCAATTAGAAGATCGGAGAGAAAAGCGCCCGGACTTGTGTAAAGTTTTTTGTTTCCAACGGCCAAAGTTTGGGGATTAAACGTGGCGATGGTTGATGCGTTCACAGTGGCCAGTGCCAAGGTGTTTGAGACTTGGCGAATCATTGAAACATAACCGCCGAAATTTGCGTCATCGATGACAATGCCAGTACTTGTGTTGGTGGTGGTGTCGACCGTTTCAATTCCTCCATAAGAGGTGCTGGTATCGTTATTAAAGTTGGAATCAAAAAAACCGGAATCGGCGATGAATAGTTTTCCCAGACTACTATTGTATTGGATGTCTGTGGGGTCGCGGCCAGCAAGCGGGATGGATTGCAAAACAGTGTCGGTTTGGGTGGAGAGGACAACCAATTTTCCATTTGTCGTCGCAGAAAAATTTGTGGAGAGATCCTGAAGAAGAATATAAAGTTTGTCTCCCACAAGGATCATCAAATTTGCTCTGGCAAGGCGGTCACCGTCATCGGTGGTGTAGGGTTTGAGGTCGATCGTTTTTATTTTAACGCCATTTAGTGGGTCGACAATCCAGAGGTCATCGGTGTTGGTTTTATCTTTTTCCGAATTAAGACGCGTGATGTAGGCTTTTCCGTCGGTTACAACAATATCTTGGGGATTGCTTCCCACTCCCACCGAATAATCTCCGAGGATCAAAAAAGATTCAGGATCGATCACCTGAATGGAGCTCGTGGTGCCGCGATTGACAACATAGATTTTCCCACCAAAACTCCGGATCATTGCATCACTGGAATCAGTAATGGCGCGGGCATTTTTTGCGGTGTGCGGATTATTAATTCCCACCGTGGCAATACTTCCGACCGGATCCGTGAACGAAGCGGCAATAACGAAGAGATTGTCCTCCGGCGCCAAATTAAGAGTTGTTTCATCCTTTATTTTTGTGGCCGCGTCTTTGATATTTTCAACAATGGAACCAACGCCACAGCTGGTCAAAAACCAAAAATTAAAAATCAAAATGCAAAATGACAATCCATTTTTCATAATTTCAGTACCAGCTCTCCCCAATATGAGCGGCCGGGGAGTGGGAAGCCGACAGTATCCACGATTCTTTCGTTGAGCAAGTTTTTTGTGCTGAAAGAGACTTCGGACCATTTTGTGGGGGTGATGTGAATGCCGGTTGAGAGGAGTTGCCGGTGCGAAACTTTGAGGAGATTTTGTGAATCAAGGAAATTGTCGCTGATAATTTGCATTTCAAAGAAGGGACGCAAAAAACGGTATTGGTATTCCGCGTTCATATAAACTTGGTTTTTGGGCCTGCCCGGAAGAAATTTTCCGCGCGTGGAGGAGCCGTCGCCAATATCCTTGGCACTTTGATAAACATAATGACCTGTCCATCGGAAATTTTTAAACGCCCTCACCGACAAACTAAACTCTCCGCCCAAAATCTGCGCCTCATTGAGGTTTTGCGCCTTGGCGGTGAATTGCGAAGTTTGTAGAAATTGAATCAGATCGTTGATGTTTTCCCGAAAATAAACCATCTCAACAAAAAGATCGTCCAAAAGTCCCACATCTCTGAAATGTCCGGCAATACCGAAATCAAAGTTCAAACCTTTTTCGGGTTGAAGACCGGGGTTGCCGACGAAAGTTCCGCGGTCTCCAAAGAGTTCGTTGAAAGTGGGTTGGCGGAAACCTCTGTAAAAATTTCCTTTGAAACTTAAAAAAGGCCACGGCGAAATTTTGACTCCAACTTTCGCGGAGAGTTCGTAATTGGTCACATCGTTATTGGGAGTGGTTGTCGGGAGAGAAGGATCCTGTCCGCTTAAACGGTTGATAAAGGTCTGAAATCGGAGTGAGGGATCCAAAATGATTTTGTCGTCCAAAAAATGAAATTCATCTTCGATTCCTATTCCAATCATGTGACGTTGACTCAGAGGACCATCCTCTGGCGCAGTGTTTTTATTCGTGGGAAGAAAAAATTCGGGGCGGTAAGCGACAAAACCGCTTAAGATCTGGTTTGGAAAAAGAAGATTGATGTGAAATTCGGGTCCACCGCGAAAAGTAAAATTGTCGTTATCCTGAACTCCCAATCCAATTTCTCCCAGTGGATCTTGGAATCGACTGTTTAAAAAATCGAAGAAAAAATGTCCCTCCCATTTTTCTTCGTCAATTTTTAGATGGGCAAAATTGCGGAGTGTGTCGAGATGGGCGTTGGTGGAGGTGAAAGAACCGAGTCCCGGAATGCCTTCGCCCTTTTGAAAAAAGTTCTCAAAAACTTTCCAGTTCAGCGTTTCTTTTATAGGGGCAAGCAAAGCCCTATCCAATGGCAAAGCCATTGGAGCCTCCCCCTCACGCTCGCTCTGCTCGCTGGGTAGTTTTCTCTCTCTCCCAAAAATAGCGGTAAAATTGTTGGCCGCAAATGCGTTGTTTTGACGTGTCAGAATTCGGTCGTCAGTTGGGTTTGTGCGGGTTCCGTTGTTGTCGAGATAGGAAAAATCTCCCTCGCTTTGAAAACGGTCATAAGAGGCATTGTAATAAAAATCGCCGAGGGCTTGACTTCTTGCAATGTGTCCACGGTAAGTTGTGAAAGAACCAAACTGGTTGCGGATGATATTTTCCGTTTTTTCGGGTTTCCCTTTTGTGTAAATGAGAATCGCGCCTCCCGGTGTTGAATCGGCAAGTCTTCCCGGAGATCCTCCGCGATAGACTTCAATGCGCTCAACCTGATCCACGGGAATAAAAGAGAGATCAATCATTCCCCCCTGTGCTGTATTGAGAAGAATACCGTCGAGATAAATCAAAACCTGATCCGTGGTGGAACCGCGAATGGAGACCGTGGAGAAATCATCCATACCCCCGTATTGTTTTAATTGCACACCGGTCGCTTTTTCCAAAATATCAGAAACGGTCAACGTGACTCCTGCAATATCTTTTGGACGCAAAACTTCCGCCTGTGCGGCGGTGTCAAGTTTTGCTTCCGGTTTTTCCGTCACAAGCACTTCGATGTCGGGATGAGTTTGGGCGAAAGCAGGACTATAGACTATGGACAATGGACTGAGGACAAAAAATATAAAAAGGTCCATTGTCCATTGTCCATAGTCTATAGTCTTTTTCTTTAGCCCTTGCTTTCGCCGTTTCAGATACGATAGAAGCATTCGGCTTATTTAGGGGGAGAAACTTGACACGTCAACTGAATCTCGACCGTGACAAAATCGAATATTGTTATGATCTCTCCTCACAAATTGTTTCCCATGCGGCAAAATATATCGACCGCCATTCCAGCCCCGCGGTGGAACGGGCTACGCTGATTTTGCTTGGGGTTGATGGGACATACAGAGGTCAATCTTTGGCCTCCTTGATGGTGGGGAAACTGACCAAAGACCAACTTCGGATGGGGATTGCCAACTGGTGGGGAAGGGCACTTTTCGCCTCCAAAGAAGAACCGAACATGCTCGCGGAAAAATTGGCGCGCGGAAAAATTAAATGGAGTGATCTGCCGGAAGCTCCACCCAATGAGATCCGAAAAAAAACCACACAATTGGCGGAGGCAGGTTTTCAAAAATGGAGTGACTTGCGCAAAAAACCGGATTTGCTCCTTCGTTTTGAAACGGTTCGCCCTGCGCTGGGCGTTCAATTTCAGGAAAGCAAACCGAAAAGAATTCCGCAGTTTGCGGAGCAGTGGCATGAAAAAGGAATTGTTTTTCAAATTGGAAAACTCCAATCAAAAGATTTTTTGAAGGAAGAATTTCCTGTTGAGTCTTTAAAGATTGCATGGGGATCACTTGCTTCGAAAAAAACCGTTGTTGTCGCAGAGGGACTTTCTCTTCCGGAACAAACGCTTTTGGCAATGGAGGCAGGGCTTCCCGCCGTGGTGCTGGATGCGTTGGTCCCCATTTTAAAAGGAGAGATTGATGCCAAACGTTCTCTGATTGATCAAAATTTTGCCCTCTCTTTGTGTTCCGCTTTCCCGATGCAAATTCTCAATCTCCCCGTTGATCTCAAAGGCCCGCAACTGTTGGCTCATCTTTTGATTTATGAACAGTTGGCCAGACGACAGGGAGTTTCTTTTGAAAAAGTGATGCTCTCTTTTTATCCTGCAGAGGAAAAAAGATTGATTGCTTCTCTCTCCTTCGCCCAAGTGTTGCGGGAAATGTTTTCCAAGTCTCCGTTGTGGTATTCTTTGCCGTCCAAGCCCGATCCCTTTTCTTTGATCACCGCCCGCGTTGCCGATCTTGATGTTGTTTTGTTATCGGCTTCTTCAGAAATTTCCGCTCAGACCGCGCTTTGGTTGAAGGAGACGGAAGGGTTGAGTGACGCTTTGGTGGTGAACACCCACGGACGCATTGGAAGAGAGGCGCATCTTCTTCTGGATCAAACATGGAAAACCCTGAGACAGATGCATCAAGCCACTTTGTGGAAAGCATTGGAAGAGATGGCTTTGGCGCCGGCTACGCAGGCTGTTGGTGGCGAAGGCGTTTTTCAAAAATCATTTCATTATTGGAATCCGGTGGCGGAATTGTTAAGACTGTGTTGATGTGCTCATGTGTTCATGTTCACATGTCGAGGGAAAAAATGGGTGGTAAGATCGAACAATTTGAGGATTTGGAGTGTTGGAAAGAGGCACGCCTTCTGGTGAAGATGATATATCAAGTTGCCAATAGTGGTCCTTTTTCAAAAGATTTTGGTTTGAAGGATCAAATTCAACGTGCGGCAATTTCCGTGATGGCAAATATAGCAGAGGGGTTTGAAACATATTCAGATCTGGAATTCATTCGGTTTCTTAATATCGCTGTTCGCTCCTGTGCTGAAGTCCGTTCTCATGCATATGTTGCGCTGGATGTGGGATACATTAATTTAAATATTTTTAATGAATTGGGCCAACAAACTAAAAAATGTTCAAATTTTGTGAAGGCATTTATCAAATATCTGAAGAATAAGACATGAGCACATTAACACATGAACACATAAACACAGGAATTTAGTATGCCCGGTATCGGTGTCATTTTAAATCCTTATTCCCGGTCCAACCGGAAAAATCCGAATCGTGCGGAGAAGCTTGGATTTATTGTCGGGGATAAGGGTTCCTGCCACGCAACCAAAGATATTTCGGATGTCGAAATTCTGGCGCGGGAATTCAAAGAAAGAAAAATCGAAATTCTGGGAATTTCCGGTGGCGATGGAACCTACCAAAAAACATTGACCATCTTTATTAAAGTTTACGGAGAAACTCCTCTTCCCAATATCGCTTTTTTGGGTGGTGGGACGATGAACAATATCGTCGGTTATTTGGGAATTCGCGGCACTCCCGAAATCATTTTGAGTCAGCTCATTTACCGTTATCATCAAGACACGCCGTTCAAACTGGTTGATTGTCCTGTTCTCAAGGTCAATGAGATGTATGGATTTTTGTTTGGCAATGGACTCTTGTACCGGTTTTTGAAGGATTTTAACAAAGTGGTGGGGCCCACAAAATGGACCGCCCTTTCGATGTTGTTCACAGAAATTTGCCATTCGCTGTTTCATACCAAACGGGGGACGGAACTTTCAGAGCGCATCGAAGCCGATGTGCTCATTGATGGTGTGCCGTGGCCGTTCAAAAATTATGTTACGATTTTTGCGGGCACCATTGAAACACTTGGTTTTAATTTTCGCGCTTTGTATCGGACGTGCCGGGAACCCGGACGTTTTCAGATGATCGGTTTTTCCATGCCGCCGCGCCAGATTATTCTGACATTCCCAAAAATTTTGATGGGTAAAAAAGTAAACTCAGAACACTTTCTCGATACGATGGCCAGCGAAGTGCTCATCAAAACAAAAGAACCCCAAGGTTATATGATGGATGGAGAACTTTATTCTCCCGTGAGTGAAGTCCGCATTTCCTTAGGTTCCACCCTCAAAATCATTGTTGTTGCGTAGGTTTTTTTCGTCAAAAAATTGATGCTTCAAATCACACCGGTAGTGACGCAAGAAAATTTGCCGCATCAACCACATGAACATCGCCAGCTTGGCCCGTCCTGTCAAGATTAGCCACAATTTGAAACGTGTGTTTGACACCCAGTTTTTCGGCGAAATAATGAATGGCGTTATTTGGATTTTTCTCGGAGAGTTTTGCCTCGATCAATAGCCATGGTTTTCTGTCCTTGGTAACAAGAAAATCCACTTCCCGTTTTTCTTTATCTCGAACGAAGTGGAGAGACAGTTTTGGATAACCCCAATCTTCGCAGAAATGGCACCATTTCAAAAGATGGCTGGCCACCATATTTTCAAATCGCGCGCCCTCATCCGGAATTTCAGACCAATCCCAAAGATAAACTTTGGGTTCGCGTTTGAGAGCACGCGCCACTTTTCCGGCGTAAGGCCTAACAAGATATATGAAATAGAGACGCTCCAGATAGGATGTCCATAATCGGACGGAATCGAGTGCCACTTGCAAATCTTCACGAAGAGAATTTAGGGAAAGAATGCTACCCGCTCTTGGCACTATTAATTCAACCATTTCCTCCACATGAGATACGAGTTGAATTTTGGACAGGTCCCTCAAATCTTCTCTGACAATCAAATGTCTTCGTTCGCGGTGCCATAAACGAAGTTGTTGTTCGCTTTTACCCAAAAATGGATTTGGAAATCCGCCCCATTTCAAAAGATCTCTGAAAGCATTCAGCGCATTGGCCTTAGGTCCGGAACTTATACCGAGGAACATCTCAAGCGTATCTTCGGGTTTGTAATTTTTTTCAGGGGGTAACTGATCGACAACTTCTCTTACCGATAATGGATGCAAACGGTATTGATGATAACGTCCAAGAAGACTATCCCCGCCTTTTTGATACACATCAAGGCGGCCACTGCCCGTTACGAGAAGATCCATTGAATCTTTTCTCGTGTCCCACAAACCTTTAACATATCTTTTCCATCGTGGAAATTTGTGAATTTCGTCAAGGACGACGAGGGGTTTGATGTTTGACTGTTTGGGTCTATATGTATCAATAAAGCCATAGGGTTTGCGACTGATGGCGCGTCTCCACTCCAAATCATCCCAATTACGATAAAGATATTCTGATTTTCTTGATTCAAGAAGTTGTTTGGCGATTGTTGTTTTGCCAACCTGCCTTGGCCCAACAACAAAGACAATTTTATTCAGTGGAAAATGATCGCGAAGAATCTGATTTGTCAGCATCCTTTTCATTGTGACTATTGTCTATGTGTCTGGTAGAAAGTCAAGACTTTTAACCATGAGGCCGTTTGAAAGTCTTTGTTTGATTTGTTTTCTGTAGTTCCCAATTTCGTCAAAATCTTGACGGGGTGGGTGGAAAAAATTCACCCAGTGTAGAATTTGACGTTTGCTGTGACACGGTAACACTTCAGAATCATTCAACCCCGATTTTTCTTTTTCTCCCATTTTGGGAAAAATGGCGAAAAAACTTTGGCACAAGGCTTGCACTTACTGTGGGCATGATTACAACGCATGCCGTTTTAAGGGGGTTTTTATGAATACACGACAGGTGGGGATGGTGGGAAAACTTTTTGTTAGCTCGCTCTTATTATTAATGAGTGTTCCTCTTTCTTATATAGGATGTGGAACCGCAGGCAATCCCACAAGTTCCTCGAGTGGTGGTGGAACTGGAACCAGCGGTACATCCGGGGTGGCTATCACGGGATCTGTTGTGGTCCCGCAAAGCACTTCAACGAGTGTGAGTGTTGGATCAAGTGTCAGCAGAGGAGTTTCCAAAAGCGTTGCAAAGGGAGGCGATGCAGAGAACCGGATTATCGTCTATAAAGCTGTCAGCGAAATTCCCGCCACGAGTGGTACAGTGACTTGCAAGAAACTGGATGGCACGGTTTTGGATACGGGTGTCATCGCCAGCGACGGGAGTATATCCGGTGTTATCGTTGATCCCACACAGGTTGACTCCACCAGTCAGGTACTTCTTGAAGCCGCGGTGGGAACAAGAAAAATAACAAGTCTCGTTGATTTAACAGGGAAAGCAACCGGACAAACAGCGAGCGCAGGGATTGTCAATACGGATTCCACACTGTCTGTGCAACAGGTTTACTATCAGGGCGATCCCAATTGTACACCGGATAACCCTTCAGCGTGCGCCGCCAAATTTGTTTCTGGAGAAATAAAACCGAAGGCCCTGTTCAAAGTTTTCAAGAACGCGTGTGAAGACAGTTCCACATCGGCAGGGAGTAGTGATGCGGCGAGTTCTTCCAAAGCGGTATGTCAGGCATTTCGTGCCGCGATGGCCGCCGCACCCGTTTCTTTCAGTGAGATGAACACGGCGTTTCAGGATCCGAACATTCTTTCTCAGTGGGGAGCCAATGATTCGAGTTTGGCAGGCATTCCGTGGAGTACAGCGCATGGGAATTTTCAGAAATTTGGTCCGGCCATTGTTAAGACATTTGAAGACAGCACAACATATAGCAAATACGACACGGCCGGAGACACGGGTTGGCAATCCTCTTTTAAATATTTCGGAGGAATGACCGGCACGGAGTTACAGAATGGTGTTGATCATCCTGCGGTATTCCAGAATTACATGGGGAAGAACGCAACGGCTTATAACAACGGAGATACAACAGCTTTTAACGCGATGAAGCAACCGGGAGTGGCCAGACTGATAGGGGGGATGGCAGGAAAATTCTCCGGCACTTTTGATGACGGGAAGTGGGAAGCCATGAAAACAATGATGGACAGCCAGGCTTCCAAATTTACCTGCACCGATTCCACAACATGTGCTCAGCAGGGAGAGGCGCTTTTCAACCAACTGGCATCGGCAACCTCCACCACGGCGTTGGATGCGTTAAAGGCTAGTCCAGGTACGTTTATAGACAAATGGGTTGCGCACCCAGACGCCTACACGGGAACGGCGGGGCAAACAATTTTTAACAATCAGTTCACCACCTATGTGCAAAATCCCACCGGCTTTACCGATGCGCACGCCATAGGTTGTTCGGTAGATGCAGATTGCCCCAGTGCGGCGCCCACCTGCACGCCAATCAAAGTATGTATGTCCGCTTGCACTTCCAGTTGCGGTTTTGGTTCCAAATGCACAACGAATGTCAACTGCGCAACGAATTACTGTAGTAGCGACGGACTGTGCAGTATGAATCCAACCCTTGTTACTGCGGGAGGCGGAAGCATGTTTACGCAGATGCACGGACCCGGTGGATCATGTAACTTTACCTATGAGTGTTATCCACCGCTCACCTGCTCCAGCGGGACTTGCTCCGGTTTTGAAAATTATGGTGGGATTCAAGCGGCCTCGGGGTTTCAGCAATCCTCGGCAGGAAATGGACAGGTGATTCTTAATTGGACTGCAACATCGGGTGCAACCGGCTACAAAATTTATCGGAGTTCTTCTTTAAGTGGAACATATGCACTGCTGGTAACCACAACCAACACAACATACACCAATACCGGACTAACCAACGGGACTCCTTATTTTTACAAGATTTCTTCTTATACCTCGATGGGGGAATCGGCCTTGTCGGATGCAATGAGCGCCACACCTTTAGCCGGTGCGGCCGGCCTTTTGGCAACGGCGGGAAATGCACAGGTTGTTTTGAGTTGGTCGGCGGTTAGTGGAGCGACGGGCTACAAAATTTATCAGAGTCTTTCTTCGGGGGGAACCTATAGTTTAGTGGCAACGGTAGGAGCCGTGACAACTTCCACCGTCACCGGGCTGACAAACGGGGTGCAGTATTATTTCAAACTGGCGCCCGTTGTTTCTTCTGTGGTGGGTGATCTTACCAGTGCCGTGAATGCAACGCCGGTTGCGCCGGCGGTCCCCATATACTTGTTTGCAACGGGCAACACCAATGGCAATTTGGGTGGCAGAGCGGGAGCGGATGCCCTGTGTGCAACTCGAAGGACAGCTTTGGGTCTTAATAACAATAGTAATTGTAATACAACCCGATCCTTTATTTGTGCCGATTACAGTGATGGCATTACCGATATGGCTACCCGTTATTCGGTTCCGACGAATAGGCCAGTAAGATCTGCTACTGGAATAACCGTAGCTTCAAGTTGGAATGTTTTGGTTAATGGTGCGGGAAGGCCGTTTACTTTCGACTCGTCGCTAGCGGATGCGGGTGTCACCACAAGTTCAGGTTATTGGTGGTCTGGATGTAACTCGACAGGTTTAACACAGCTGAACAACTGTACAGCGTGGACGAGTGCATCAGCAGGTGCTAGCGGGTGGAATGGGTCTCCCAGTAACACCGCGTCTGAGAGTTTTCTCTCTATAGTTGCTTCTCCCTGTGATGCGCTCCAAATCGTATTGTGTGTGTGTTGGTAAAGATGAAAAACAGAATCGTGAAGATTCAGTAATTGAGTGCCACAGCCCCCGCAAAACAAAATGTCCGTTTTTGTGTGTGCAAGTTTGTCATCCCTGCGAAGGCAGGGATCCAGTCTTTTATAAGCTTTTCTGGATTCCCGCCGGAGTTTACCCCTGCGGAGGCAGGGGCGGGACTGACAAAAAAACCGATTGATTCCAATTTATCCCAACCGGTTGTGATGCGTGGCCGCCCATTCTTCTTGGGCTTTTTGGTAACTTTCTTTCGTGCCGATGTCCCGCCAATATCCTTCATGAACAAATCCTGCGATGGTTTTTGTTTTTTGCATGAGGTGCATCACGCCATCGGTAATCAGATTGGAGCGTTTTAATTCCAGCTCGTTGAAGATGGACGGAGTTAAAACCGTGAGTCCCGTGAAAAGATAATCTCCCGCTCCCACGTTCAAAAACTGATTGTTGGTCACTTGCAGACGGGTGTAGCCCTCTTGCCATGGGGCGACGACCAGCGTTGCCACAGATTTTTGTTCTTCATGAAACAGGGACAGGTCTTGCAAATCGCAAATAATCAAAGTGTCGCTATTCAATGTGAAAAAGGCCTCTTCTTCTTTAAAAAAACTTTCCACTTTTTTTAATCCGCCGCCGGTACCAAGCAATTCGGTTTCTTGGGAATAGTGGAGTTTAAGCCCATATTTTTCGCCGGACCCGCACTGCTGTTCAATTTTGTCCCCGTGATAGAAAATATTAATCATCACCTCTTCCACTCCAAAGCGTTTCAGATAGAAAAGCGAGTAATCAATAATAGGGCGGTCTCCCAATGGAAGGAGAGGTTTGGGATGACCATTCGTCAACGGTCGCATCCTCTCCCCCAACCCCGCCGCAAACAACATGGCCTTTTTGATTTTCATCGTTTTTCCCCCTTGTCCAACTTGTTCAACAATTCATGGAGCGCGCGATACTCCGGCAATCTCTCCAGCGCCTGTTTTACATAACTCATCGAGGTGGGGATGAAGGGGAGAAAGTTTGGATTCTTTTTGACGCGGTCGATAAAAACAAACCGTCCTGTGTCTTTGAGTTTTCGCTGAACCGTTTGTAAATCAAAGGCCCTCCAGATTTTTTTCGGGTCTTGTTCGGATTTTTCGCAGTAATAATCGACGAGGGTTTTTAAATAAGGAGTTACATCCACGTAGGAATCTCTGAGGAGACAGACCAAGTCGTAAACTTTGGGTCCCAACAGTGCATCCTGAAAATCGATAATGTAAAATATATTTTTATAAGCCATCAAATTTCGGCTCTGATAATCGCGATGCGTGAAACCCTGTGGTAGTTTACAAAGTTCCTCCGTGATTTTTCGCGTCTCTTCTTTAAATATTTTTTTGTCTTTAGCTGATGGCTGACCGCTGACCGCTGACCGCTGAAAATAATATTCAACAAAATGATCAAACTCCCAATTGAAGAGTGTGGCGTCGTAAGAGCGGTGGAAAGCGATGCATTTATCGCCGGGATGCGCGGTTGTTTTTTTCTGTAGTACCACCAACAGATCGATGGCTTTTTTGTAAGCGTCGAGAATTTTTTCTTTGCCCGCATCGAAAACAACATCAAAAAATTTGATATCTCCCAAATCTTCCAGAATTAGCCATCGATCCTCGAAGCTGAAGAGTTTGATCTGCGGTACAGGAAGTCCGATCGATTTCAAATAACGCTGGACGT
>JACRBV010000154.1 GCA_016213065.1 Deltaproteobacteria bacterium | reverse complement strand
CCCTTTATTTTGATCTGGTTTTCTCTGGTGGTGATACGGACATTGAATTTCTTCTCTATCTGTTTGAGGTGGGCATCTTGAACGCCGAAAATTTCCGGGATCAAATGGCTTTTTTCCAATATCAGTTCTTTGGTTATGAAGCTATTGGTGTTTTCACTCATTTAGATGGATTGCAAGCCTGTCAAGGGTCTGTCGGTTAAAGTAGACCATCTCAGATGCGCACATTCGTCGGATTTTGTATGAGACTCAGGAACTCGCTTCGTGTTATCGGGTTGGTTTTGAAATTGCCCAACATGCAACTGGTTGTGGTGTAGGCATTTTGTTTTTCCACCCCCCTCATGGTCATACAAAGATGGAGCGCCTCGATGACCACGGCTACACCTGCGGGTTCCAGTATCTTGTTCAAACAGTCGCCGATTTGCATGGTCAGTCTCTCCTGAACCTGCAACCTGTGGCTGAAGACGTCGACGATTCTCGGGATTTTGCTCAAGCCGATGATCTTGCCAGACGGGACATAAGCGACATGACATCTTCCAAAAAAAGGCAAAAGATGGTGTTCGCAAAGGCTGAACATTTCAATGTCCTTTACGATCACCATTTCATTGTAGCCTTCTGTGAATATGGCGTCGTTGACCAGATCATCGATGTTGACATTATAGCCGTTCGTGAGAGCCTTCAATGATTTTTCAACGCGTTCCGGGGTGTTTAGCAGTCCTTCCCGGTTGGGGTCTTCTCCAAGGTGTTCCAATATGTTTTTAACTAGATTTCGCACTGTTTTTGCCTCTATAAATTACATAGTTGCGTTCAGATTCGTATAATTTTATCTCATATATGACGCCGTTTTTAATTTTTGGTTCCAGAATATCCCAGAAAATCATGGCCATATTTTCTACTGTTGATATGACACCTTCCAAAAACGGGACATCGACATTGAGATTTTTATGGTCTACTTTTGCGATGATTTCAGTTTTGATCAGTTGCTTGAGATGCTTGAAGTCCATGACCATGCCATTTCCCGGATCGGCTTCACCTTTGATGGTGACTTCCAAAGTATAAGTATGACCATGTCCATTGGGGTTGTTGCAGAGCCCAAAAACTTCTTTGTTTTTTTCGTCGGAGAACGCGGGGTTGTGGAGGCGATGGCTCGCGCAAAAATCAAGTTTTCTGGTTATATAAATCATCTATTGGCTTTCCCATGAAGACCGGTGACCGCGGAAAGCTACGCTTGATCTATGCCGGTTTGTGGTCTCCGATCTGCTATTTGAGATATTTTCTTTTATTGTCGGTTGTGTAGAAGCCTGGTCCAAATAGATGAAAGTTCATGGAGGTAATGATTTTATGCAACTCACCCCCGCATTTTTCGCATTTGTTTGGAGGCGTATCGTCGGTACGCAATAAAATCTCCTGTACGCCCTTGCATTTTTCGCACTCAAATTCATATATAGGCATCAGTCACCGTCCCAATTTAATTATATCGCCAAAGAATGGTTTTGCCTCTTTTTTCTTCATCGCTGATTTTATTCCTGAAAACATCCAGGGTCTTTGGAATGTTTTCCTTGACGCTGTCGAGGTCGTGTGTGGCAAAAGGCAGTGTCAGACCCCATTGCGGGTCATAGATTCCTACAAGTATCCCATTATCGGAAATCACTTGGAGGATGATGAATTTTTCTATGCCGTGCTTTTTCTGGACTTGCTCGGGCATCATATAGGTTTGGTTGTCCCTGTCGGTCGTGCCAAACCGCATGACCGCCTCGCCTGTTTCAACTTCCTTGAAGTTGATGGATTGGATGTAATTGCTCAGTCCTGCAAAAAGATTTTCCACAGGGAAGACAACGATGCCAAAGCCTTCTTCATTTTTAAACAGCTTATACTTTGGTTCGGAGGCAAGGGCCACATCTTGGTAGCATAACAGGAGCCATAGGAAAAGAGCAAATTTCCTAAGGTTGTTGTATGGGAACTTTTGCATATCCACCCCATTTTCTCCATTTCCTGGCGTTAATCAATTGAGCCTCTTGCAAGACTCAAACTGAATCCTTCGCCCGCTGTCATCCTGAGCGAAGCGAAGGATCTCGCATTTTGGGCTCAGGACAGGCTCCGTGAAGGATCTTGCCTGTACAGACACTTTGCGACGCTACAAAATCTAGATTCTTCGTCGCTCCGCTCCTCAGAATGACAGATTAAAACTTTTTCTTT
>JACRBV010000153.1 GCA_016213065.1 Deltaproteobacteria bacterium | reverse complement strand
TATTTATGCCGCCAATCATGGAATGGAAATTTTTTATAACGGAAGGCATCTTTTAAAAAAGGGACACGCTTATAAAAGACCTATTCGGATTCTGGCGGGTGCGTTGCGTGACTCGATGTCGGGTATTTCCGGTGCCATCGTGGAATACAAGGGATTGTCGGTTGCCGTTCATTATCGAAAGGTGAATGCGAAATTTCACACTACGGTAAAAAAATTGTTAAAAAACTGGCTACATCCTATGTGAAAAAACACAATCTTCAATTGACGACTGGCAAAATGATTTTAGAAATCCGCCCGGCAAACTTCTGAAATAAGGGCAAGGCCGTTTTATGGATGTGGAAAAAATTGGGCTACCAAACCATACCCGTCTATATTGGGGACGATATAACGGATGAAGATGCATTTAAGGCGTTAAGACCTTATGGAATAACCATACGCATAGGAAAAAAGAAGGATTCTCACGCGGAATATTTTGTTAATCCCTGTTCCACTGAAGGGTACCTCTAAAAACCTATGAAAACCACAATTTGTCATTCTGAGCCCTTCGCTTTGTCATTCTGAGCCCTTCGCTTTGTCATTCTGAGCGAAGCGAAGAATCTGTTCGGGCTCAGGATAAACTCCGCGAAGAATCTGTTCGGGCTCAGTGTAAACTCCGCGAAGAATCCCCATTTTTAAAGGATTTCCACGGGATCCTTCGCGGAGTTTACACTGAGCGTAGCGAATGTGTTCAGGATGACAAGCAGAGTTTTTAGAGGTGCCCTAAAGCCTTTCTCCTTTATCAATTTTTATATTTCGTATACGGATGTCGCCGTATGTATCCCGTCCTTTTTAAAATTCCTCTCTTTGGTCTTTTTGGACACGATTATTTTCCCGTTTATGGATACGGGGTGATGGTGGCCTTGGGTTTTTTGTTTGGAACGTGGTTTGTGCAAAGAGAAGCCAAACGCGAAGGGGAGAATCCAGCCCAAGCCCTTGATCTCATTTTTTACATTCTGATCGCCGCCATTTTGGGTTCGCGCGTGTTGTTTATTCTCACGACGGATCCCTCTCTTTTTTGGAAAAGTCCTCTGGCTATTTTCAAAATCTGGGAGGGAGGACTTGTTTTTTACGGGGGATTCATTGCGAGTGTTTTGGTGAGTCTCTGGTATCTGAGAAGACATCGTCTCCCCATGTGGAAATTTTTTGATTTTTTTGCGCCGGCAATTGCTCTGGGACATGCCCTCGGTAGAGAAGGTTGTTTTCTAGCGGGATGTTGTTATGGGCGTCCTTTGCTTTTCGATACATGGTATGCCGTTATTTTTCCCGCCAATCCCGCTTCTCTGGCTCCATCCGGAATTCCTCTGTATCCAACGCAATTATTGGAATCGGGAGGCGAGTTTCTGATTTTTCTGGGACTTTGGTGGGGGCTTCGGCACAAAAAATTTGATGGCCAGATTTTTGCTCTCTACATGATGATCTATGGACTTCTTCGTTTCCTGCTTGAATTTTTACGGGGAGATACGGATCGGGGATTTGTTTTCAATTCATGGCTTTCGACTTCCCAGTTTATCGCCATGATTCTATTTGCATTGGGATTGGGATTGTATTTGTATAGGAGATCGCACGATAGAATATGAAAAAAACTTTTTATTTCTCTGTCTCTCTGCTTGTCTGCCTCTCTGCTTCTCTTTCTTCCTGCACGAAAGTTTTTCGTGTGGCAAAACCCGTGCAACCTCATTACTTTAAACAAACTTACCCCGCGAGTCCCAACGATATTTATTACGCACTCCGTTGGGTTTTGCGGGCGAATGGTTACCCCATTGCGGAAGAAGATTTGAAAAATGGCGTTTTGAAGACGCGCTATGTACCGGTCAAGGCGCGTTCCCATTATTTACTTCTTTTCGGACGTGAAGATTTTGGAACCAACGGGGCTTATCATCAACTGGAAATCCGTCTTGTCCCGCAAGAGGGTGGAAATACGGAAGTTCAGGTTGGGTCTCGCATTGAAAGTATCGTAGCCAACTTGCAATCTGCCGGGACGGAGGAACAAATGGTCTTGGGAAAAGTTGCCGATTATTTACGCAGTCCCAATGCTCAAGTGACCAATCTTGGCGTACAATAATAAAAATGAAAAATAAAAAATCAAAAATAAAAATCAAAATGCAAAGATTTTTTATTTTTAATATGTGTTTTTAACTTTTGGTTTTTGATTTTTTATTTTTTTTATGGCTGATTACAAAAATACCATAAATTTGCCGCAAACACCCTTTCCAATGAAAGCGAATCTCCCCCAACGGGAGCCCGACTTTCTTAAAAGATGGGATGAAGCAAAGCTTTATCAAAAACTTATAGAAAAAAATAAAGACAAACCCCGTTACATTTTTCACGATGGTCCTCCTTATGCCAATGGTCACATTCATTACGGAACCATTTTAAATAAAATTTTGAAAGACATTGTGGTGAAGTATAAAAATATGTCGGGGCATTTGTGTGAATTTGTTCCCGGATGGGATTGTCATGGTCTTCCAATTGAATTGCAGGTGGATAAAGATTTAGGGTCCAAAAAAGCCAAAATGTCCCCGCTTGAAATTCGTAAAGCCTGCAGGGAATATGCCTTGAAATTTGTCGATATTCAGCGTGAAGAATTCAAACGCTTAGGTTGTATGGGAAGTTGGGACAATCCTTATTTAACGATGTCTCCCCAATATGAAGCGACAATTGCAAAAGAGTTTGGTCGCTTCGTAAAAAAAGATTTGGTCTATTGCGGTAAGAAACCGGTTTTTTGGTGTCCCTCTTGTCGCACCGCTTTGGCTGAAGCCGAAGTGGAATATCAAAATCATAAATCACCTTCCATCTATGTAAAATTTCGTGTCGCCGATGAAGAAACATTGCACAAAAATTTTCATCTCTCGAACGAACCAATTTATGTTGTGATCTGGACCACGACGCCGTGGACTTTGCCTGCCAATCTGGCAATTGCGCTCAATCCCCAATTTACCTATGCCGCCGTTCGTTTTGGAAAAGAAATCTGGATTCTGGCCGATGGATTGTTGAACAAGATTCTTGAAATTTTTGGATCACCCGATGTGGAAGTTTTGGTAAAATTTAACGCGAAAGATTTGGAAAATCTGCATTGTCAGCATCCTCTTTTGCCACGCAAATCGCTGATTATTCTGGGGCCACATGTGACGCTCGAAGAAGGAACCGGTTGTGTTCACACCGCACCGGGTCACGGTTACGAAGATTATGAAGTGGGCAGAAAATATAATCTGGAACCCTTCGCTCCAATTGATTCCGCCGGACGATTTACACAAGAAGTGGGACTTGATTGGTTGGTTGGAAAAAAAGTGGAAGAAGCCAACAAACCCATAATCGAACGTCTCAAAGAAATTGGTGCTTTGGCAAAAGAAGAAAGTTTGGAACATACCTATCCTCATTGTTGGCGTTGTCATAATCCGATTGTCTTTCGCGCCACGGAACAGTGGTTTATCTCGATGGAGAAAAATGATCTGAGGAAAAATGTTTTGAAAGCGGTCGATCAGGTTCACTGGATTCCTCCGTGGGGACGTAATCGTATTTTTGGAATGTTGCAGAACAGACCGGACTGGTGCATCTCCAGACAACGTCTCTGGGGAGTTCCCATTATTGCCGTGATTTGCGAAACGTGCGGTGTGGCAAGCACGTCGGCCGAATTGGTTGAAAAGGTGGCCCAAGTCTTTGCGGAAAATGGCGGGGCCGATGCGTGGTTTGATCTCGATATTTCAAAAGTAATGCCGAAAAATTTCGTTTGCACCACCTGCAACAAAAAAACAAAATTTAAAAAAGAGACCGATGTGCTTGATGTCTGGTTCGATTCGGGCTCCTCTTATGCCGCTGTGCTGGAAGACCTGCTCAAAATGAAAATTCCCGCAGATCTTTATCTGGAGGGGAGTGACCAACATCGCGGATGGTTTCACACATCCTTGCTGGAATCCATGGCCACCCGCGGAAAGGCGCCATACCGGCGTGTGCTGACACACGGTTTTGTGGTCGATGCCAACGGAAAAAAACTTTCCAAATCGGCAGGAAATTATATTCCACCCGAAAAAGTTTTGAAGAGTCATGGCGCAGAGATGCTTCGACTTTGGGTTGCCAACGAAGATTATCGGAACGACATCCGTTTTTCAGAGGAAATTTTAACAAGACTTGTCGATTCCTATCGCAAAGTTCGCAACACGTGTCGTTACATGTTGGGAAATCTTTCCGATTTCCAACCGGGAAAAGATGAAGTGCCCTACGAAAAATTGCAGGAAATTGACCGCTGGGCTTTGCATGTTCTGCAAGACCTTGTCAGAGAGGTAATGGAAGGTTATGAATCTTTTGAATTTCACATGATTGCGCACAGTCTGACTCGTTTTTGTGCCGTGGAACTTTCTTCCGTTTATTTCGATGTTTTAAAAGATCGTCTCTACACTGAAGCTAAGGCCGGTGTGCCACGGCGGGCCGCGCAAACGGTTCTTTTTAAAATTCTGGACACACTGGTGCGCTTGATGTCCCCCATTTTTTCATTTACGGCAGAAGAGGTATGGCAGATGGCTCCTGCTTTTCCGGGGAAAGAGAGTTCCGTGTTCCTGACCACATTGCCACAACCGCAAGAAAAATTGCAGGACTCAAGTCTCATTGAAAAGTGGGACCGCTTTTTGAAAATGCGGGGTGTGGCAACGAAGGCTTTGGAAATTGCGCGCGCGGCGAAGTTTTTGGGAAATTCTTTGGAAGCCAAAGTGATGCTGGAAGCAACACCCGATCAGGAACAATTTTTAAAATCGTTCGGAAGTATTCTGGCCGATGTTTTTATTGTTTCACAGGTGGGGTTTGGAAAAGCGAAAGGAGATTGGGTCTACAGCTCTGAAGAGTTGACCGGATTGAAAGTAGGGATTGAAAAGGCCGAAGGTCAAAAATGTGTCCGGTGCTGGAAATATTCCACTTTTGTCGGCAAAGACCCGCAACATCCCGAGCTTTGCCAACGGTGCGTTGGCATCGTGTGAAAATTAAAAATGAAAAGTGAAAAATAAATATAAAATTTTGCTGATTTTGGCGCCCGCGATTTTTCTTCTTGATCAATTTACGAAATATCTTGTTCTACAGCACATTGGTTTTGGAGACGCCATCCCCATTATCCCGGGTTATTTTGATCTTGTGCATGTGCGCAATACCGGCGCCGCTTTTGGTCTGCTTTCTTCTTTGGGGGATAGTCTGCGAAACCCGCTTTTTTACGGCATCTCCGCTATTGCGATTTTCGTGCTGTCCTCTCTTTTTAAAAATCTCGATGAGATCAACCGGTTTTTTCCCGTTCTGTTAAGTCTCATCTTTGGTGGAGTGTTAGGCAATCTCACCGATCGAATTCGTTTTGGTAATGTGGTTGATTTTCTTTCTTTTCATATTCAGGATAAAACATTGTGGGGAATTTCTTTGGAATGGCCCTCTTTTAATGTAGCGGATAGCGCCATTACCGTTTCAATGATTTTCCTCGCCATTCATTTTTTAAGAGATCAAGGTCCGGCTTCGCCGGACCGCGAAGCAAACTCACAGAGTTTGCGGAGTCCAAAAGAATGAAACCCATTTTATTCCATATCGGCGATGTTGTTTTCCCCTCTTACACCTTCATGATCATGATCGGTGTTTTGGCCGCAACTTGGTTTGGTTTGAAGATTTTAAAAAGCCGCGGCTTGCCCATTATTTACGGTATCGACATGGCTATTTCCGGAATTGCTTTTGGATTTTTGGGAGGGCGCATTGCCCATGTGCTTGTCGAAGCACCTTCCTACTATTGGGAATCTCCTGTCCGGTTTTTTTATTTCTGGCAGGGGGG
>JACRBV010000152.1 GCA_016213065.1 Deltaproteobacteria bacterium | reverse complement strand
TTTTACCACCACTTCCCTTAACAAACTCCCCGACGAAACAAGCTCCGTCCATCCTTTAAGTCATTACGGAGTTTCAAAATATTGCGGAGAACACTATTTCAGACTTTACGCCGCTCTTTATAACCTCAACGTCACCATTTTTAGATACGCCAATATTTATGGTCCCAGACAAAATCCCATGGGTGAGGCCGGCGTCATTGCTATTTTCATTAACCGCCTGTTGTGCGGAGAAACCCCCACCATTTTCGGAGAGGGCGATCAGGCCCGCGATTTTACTTATGTTGGAGATGTCGCGCGGGCCAATCTGATGGCGCTGAATAAAGGAAGCGGCACAACGATCAATATTGGAACGGGCGAAATGACAACAATCAACAAACTTTTCGAAATTTTAAAAAAAGAAATCGGGTTTAAGGGAGATGTTAAACATGCCCCCGGAAGAATGGGCGAAATTATCAAGAGCGGACTCGATGTAACTTCATCCAAAAAAATTCTTGGATGGTCCGCAAACATTTCTCTCACCGAAGGATTGAAGAAAACCATTGCGTGGCAACAACGGCAATGTTAGGAAAATTTTCTACATACAAAGGAGGAAGTCCATGTCACCCCAATCTGTTTTGGCACTCGCCAAAGAGCATAAAGCAAGGATGGTTGATTTCAAGTTTATTGATTTTGTAGGTATCTGGCATCATTTTTCCGTTCCCGTTATTGAATTGACGGAGAGTTCTTTCGAAGAAGGGTTTGGTTTTGATGGTTCTTCATTGCGAGGATGGCTCCCCATCAACGCTTCCGACATGCTCATCAAACCCGACGCAAAAACCGCCGTCATGGATCCTTTCACAACGGAACCCACATTGAGCATGATCTGTGATGTCAGCGATCCCATAACACATGAAAATTATTCAAAGGACCCGCGCAACATTGCCAAAAAAGCGGAACAATATCTAAAAAAACTCGGAATCGGCGACACGGCATATTACGGACCGGAAGCTGAATTTTTTATCTTCGACAACATTCAGTATGATCAATCGGAAAATCAGGGATTTTATTTTATCGACTCCGCGGAAGGAAGTTGGAACACCGGCAGAGATGAAGGCCCAAACTTAGGTTACAAACCCCGTTATAAAGAGGGTTATTTCCCGGTCTCTCCACTCGATTCTCATCAGGACATTCGCACCGAAATGGTGCTGATCATGGAACAAATGGGGATTCATGTTGAATGCCAGCATCACGAAGTCGCCACCGCCGGTCAGGCTGAAATTGATATGCGCTTCTCCCCTCTGACCAAAATGGCCGACAACCTGATGTGGTTCAAATACATCGTCAAAAATGTGGCCAAACGTCACAACAAAACAGCGACCTTCATGCCAAAACCTCTCTTCAACGACAATGGTTCCGGCATGCACACCCACATGAGCATTTGGAAGGAAGACAAAAATCTCTTTGCGGGCGATGGCTACGGCGGCATTTCGCAAATGGGACTTTATTTTATCGGCGGTATTTTGAAACACGCACCGGCACTTCTGGCTCTGTGCTGTCCAACAACGAATTCCTATCGTCGCCTCGTGCCCGGCTTTGAAGCACCCGTCAACTTGGCCTATTCCTGCAGAAACCGTTCTGCGGCAATCCGCATTCCGATGTATTCAATGAGTCCCAAGTCGCGTCGCGTTGAATTCCGAACTCCCGATTCTTCCTGCAATCCCTACATGGCTTTCGCCGCCATGCTGATGGCGGGTTTGGATGGTATCGAAAATAAAATGGACCCCGGCGCTCCGCTCGACAAAAATATTTATAAAATGACGCAGGAAGAACTTGTGGATGTCTCTTCCGTGCCGGGATCGCTTGAAGAGGCCATTCAACATCTTCGGAAGGATCACGAATTTTTGCTCAAGGGAGATGTTTTTACAAAAGATGTCATCGACACTTGGATCGAATACAAAATAGAAAATGAGGTGAACCCGATGCGTTTGCGTCCCGTTCCTTACGAATTCAACTTGTATTATGACATTTAGTGCTTTAGAGTGCCGGCTCACTAAACAGGGGGAAACATGAAAAAAATTACCATTTCGCTTTTTTGTATCATGGGGCTTTTGGCCTGCTCCAAAAATTTCGGAGGCGATGCCGCCGCAATCGTCAACGGACAAACCATCACCATTACGGAAATTGACCAATCCGCCGGCGGAAGAATTGCCAAGCAGGTTTATGAAATGCGCAAAGGAGCTCTGGATGATTTAATCGATCAGCGTCTTTTGGAAACTGCCGCCGCAAAGAAGAAAGTTTCCGTTGATGAATTGGTAAAGCAGGAAGTGGAAGTGGCCGTCACAGAACCAACCGATCAGGAAATTCAAGCCATCTATGATGCCAACAAAGAACATTTCGGGAATGAAACCTTCGACAAACTCAAACCCCAAATTGCCAATTCTCTCAAACAAAACCGGAAAAATATCCAGAAAGAACAATTTTTGGCCAAACTAAAACAAGATGCCAAAATTGAAACAAAACTGATTGCTCCTCCCGTAACAAGAGTCAAAGTTGAAAAAGGAGATGCCCCCACCATCGGGCCGAACAATGCCCCTGTTACGGTCATCGAATTTACCGACTTTCAATGTCCCTTCTGCGGACGGGCACGCCCCACCGTCAATCAGATTTTGGAAACTTATAAAGACAAAGTCCAATATGTGTTGCGTGATTTTCCTTTAAGCTTTCATCAAGATGCCATGCCGGCGCATATGGCGGCACATTGTGCCGGGGAACAGGGAAAATATTGGGAATATAGCAAAATCCTGTTTGGAAACCAAACAGCTCTCAAATCTGATAAACTCAAGGAATATTTAAAACAGGTCGGACTCGACACAAAGAAATTCGACGAATGCGTTGCGAGCAACAAATATGCCGCAACCATTCAGAAGAATATCGATGAAGCCTCCAAGGCCGGTGTCACAGGCACACCGTCATTCTTTATCAACGGAATCATGATTTCCGGCGCGCAACCTTTTCCGAAATTCAAGGAAATCATTGACGCAGAACTGAAAAAATGACCCAAAGGGTCATCCTGAACAAAGTGAAGGATCTGGCTACCATACAAGCCATGCTCCTGAAAAGGGGCATGGCTTTTGATTTGAATCCTCTTTTCGAACTCGATTCCCGACGCAAATTACTTCAAAAAGAATACGATGACTTGCGAGCCAGACAAAACGAAGTTTCGAAAGAAGTGCAGGCGTTGAAGAAAGCCGGAAAAGACGCGTCGGGAATTATCGCCGATATGCAAAAAGTTGCAACACGTCTCAAGGAAATCGGACCTGAACAAACCGAGATTGAAAAAAAACTGGAAAATCTTTGTTTGACAATTCCCAACACGCCCCATTCCAGCGTTCCCTCCGGAAAATCCTCGGAAGAAAACCACATTGAAAGAACTTGGGGAGAAAAACCGAAATTTAATTTCACCCCGAAAGATCATTCTGAAATTGGGGAAAAACTTGGCATTCTTGATTTTGAGCGTGCCGCGAAAATGTCAGGGAGTCGTTTTGTTATTTACAAGGGAGCCGGTGCGAAACTGGAGCGCGCGTTGATCAACTTCATGCTCGATCTTCACACCAAAGAAAATGGCTACACGGAAATTCTTCCTCCCTTTATGGTGAATGCGCCCGCACTCGTGGGCACCGGACAATTACCAAAGTTTGAGGAAGATCTTTTCAAAACAACAGCGGGACATTATCTCATTCCCACCGCAGAAGTCCCTCTCACCAACATTTACAGCAACGAAATTTTGAAAGAAGAAGACTTGCCAATTTCCATGGTCGCTTACACTCCCTGTTTTCGCGCCGAAGCGGGCTCTTACGGAAAAGACGTGAAAGGTCTGATTCGCCAACATCAGTTCAACAAAGTGGAGCTCGTAAAATTTACGCATCCCGAAAATTCTTATGAGGCATTGGAACAATTAACGGGCGACGCAGAAAAAGTTTTGCAAAAGTTGGGACTCCATTATCGCGTTGTGTCTCTGTGCACGGCAGACCTCGGTTTCTCTTCCGCAAAAACATACGATATCGAAGTCTGGCTTCCGGGTCAGAATGTCTATCGTGAAATTTCTTCGTGCAGTAATTGTGAAGCGTTTCAAGCCCGGCGCGCCAACATCCGCTTCAAAGGAAAAGACGGAAAATTAAAATTTGCCCACACATTAAACGGTTCCGGTCTCGCCGTAGGCCGCACACTAATCGCCGTTCTAGAGCAGTACCAGCAAAAAGATGGAAGCATTACGGTTCCGGAGATACTGAAACCCTATCTAGGTATTGCAAAAATTGGCTAAAGACATTAGAGCGCATCTCATAAATCATTTTAGAAGCCTGTCATTCTGAGCCCTTCGCTTTGTCATTCTGAGCCCTTCGCTTTGTCATTCTGAGCCCTTCGCTTTGTAATTCTGAGCCATTCGCTTTGTTATTCTGAGCCCTTCGCTTTGTCATTCTGAGCGAAGCGAAGAATCTGTTCGGGCTCAGGATAAACTCCGCGAAGAATCTGTTCGGGCTCAGGATAAACTCCGCGAAGAATCCACTTTGCTATCAAGCAGATCCTTCACGGAGTTTACACTGAGCGTAGCGAATGTGTTCAGGATGACACCATTTATGAGATATGCTCTACCAAATATTTCGATTTTAAATTATTGTTGAATATAATTGGACTTTACGAAAGTTTGGCGAGTCGTTATGAAAACGACCATGGAGAGGTGGCCGAGGGGCCGAAGGCGGCAGTTTGCTAAACTGTTTTGCGCCCAAAAGGTGCAACGAGGGTTCGAATCCCTCCCTCTCCGCCAGTTTTTTTAAAATCACGGCAAATCTTCGGTGTTAAAAATTGGGGTTCCCAATTCTTTATGGCAAAGAGGGGAAAGCTGTTTTCCTTTCTCCGCTTCACAAAAATTGCACAGAATTTCTTTTCCATCCTTATAACGATCCCCCGCCCATTCATAAGGTGTCAAAGCAGTTTCACAGGCCGTGTCATGTGCAGAACTCAGCAAATTCCGATAACCTTGATGACTGCTTTGAAGCGGCCAGACAGCACGCACACCACTTTCCAAAATCAGCCGCCACCGGTTGGCGTTATACTGCACCAGCGAAAACGAGCAATTCATGGAAGCTCCGCAAAAATGTCCATTCCCCAAATAAATCCATTCCATGACACCATCATGATTTAAATCGACAGGAGTCGGCTCAAAATCGGCTTTGCCACAGGTATCAACCATGTCCATTTTCTTTTTCGTACAAACCAACGGTCGCACTGCCGAAAAAAGAGGAGGCGCCTCCAAAAATCCGGGGGTTTTGTTCTGCAATGCTGTTACGCGAATGAAAGTTGTGTGGAGAAGACATTGTTCCTTGGCACTTATTTTCTGACAATAAGCATCGCGCCACTTGATCCAAGCCCGCTCGGCCGACTTAAGTTTGGCGGTCATGGATGGATCTTTTGCAAAACTGTCCATCAATGTTTTGTAAACTTGATTCAGCGTCGCATCTGCTTTGAAAAGTTCCTGATGGACGCACTGGTCACGTTGAGACCCACCCGCCAATTTTGAACAAGGTTCCTCTGCACCTGCGCTTCGCACAAGCATCAACATACTCACAACAACTCCCAACAAAATCCATGGTTTCATTTTGTTTCTCCTTTTTTTCTAGGTTTGCGCATTAGGCGGCTTAGGTTTTTTCCTTCCCACTCCAGCGCTTTTTTCAAATGGGGATAGATTGTTTCCATTGTTTTGAAAGCGGGGGGATGAATTTCACGGCGGCCATTGACTTTCCGCACGGGCACCAGCGCGTGACACATTTCGTGGAAGATTGTTCCCTCCACAACATATTGCGGAACAAATTTTTGATCCAGATGGGGATGAATCGTAATCAGATTTTTTGAAGTGGAATAACTACCCATCTGCAATTGTTCATAGGCACGCCGTGAGGCGGAAGGTCCCCAAGTAATTTTGGCCGTCACTTTATTTTCCAAAAAATCACGGTTGAGATTTTTGAAAAGCTTTTCGAGATCGTAAATTTTTCCCTTTGTCACAATGGGAGGCATTCGGTGGTGAACCCAATGCCAGTGATCTTCAATAAACCGGTCAATTAAACTGGAACTCTCCTTGTTATGATCGTCAATGTAGCGTGCAATGTGTTTTTGCAAAGAAGGTTCGGCTTTTTGAAACATCCAATGAAGACGGATATGCCAGACACGACGGCGATAATCGGCCCTCAAAAAAACGGAGGTGTTGTCGGTGATCGTCAGGAACACATTGGCCTTCAAGTGTTTCCTTAAAATCTTTTGAAGTTTTTTCGCCGCCGAATTCATTTGGATCCTTCACGGAGTTTACACTGAGTGTAACGAATGTGTTCAGGATGACCCCGGGGGGTCATTTAATACCGTTGCGGGAATTGGGTCAAATTGATAAACAGTTTCCGAAAAAATGCGGGTGGCAGGTGAAGGTTTGCACGCCCTCCCGCATTTTTTCGGAAACTTATAAAAATATGGAAAAAATTCTTAAACGGGGAGATATGGTCGGCATTGCCGCTTCATCGAGTCCTTTTGATAAAAAACAGTTTCAGAAGGGAATTAATTCCCTAAAAAAAATGGGATTTAAAGTTTTTTATCATTTCCATATTTTTTCAAAAGAAAATTACCTTGCGGGAGATGACCAGAGAAGGTCCAAAGAACTTCTCGCCCTTTTCAAAAATAAAAAAGTGAAGGCAATTCTTTTTGCCCGCGGTGGTTATGGTGCACAGCGAATTATCCCCCTCTTGGATCCAAAAATTTTGAAAAAAAACCGGAAACCCGTGGTCGGGGTCAGCGATATCACCGCGCTCCTCACTTTCTTAAGGCAAAAGGCGGGCATTCCCACTTTTTACGGCCCTGTTGTCACGCAGTTAGGCAATGATGTTTCCTTAACGAACTTGAGTTTGAAAAGTGCTCTGACCGAACCCCAAAAAAATAAACCTATCTCTCTCAAAAACTGCAAAATCATGCAAAGCGGGCTAGCGCATGGCAAGCTCGTTGGAGGCTGTCTCTCTCTGATCACCTCCAGTATTGGTACTCCTTATGATCTCGATACAAGAAACTCGATTCTTTTTTTTGAAGACGTGGATGAAAAAGTCTACGCCGTTGACCGCATGCTGACTCAACTTAAAAATTCGGGAAAATTAAATGGCGTAAAAGGAATTTTGATCGGCACCTTGAAACCAGTCAGGGGAGAAAAACATTCCATGGAAGTCATGCTCAAAAATACATTGAAAAATTTTAAGGGACCCATTGTTACTCATTTCCCGGCGGGGCATACCAAAAAGTTTGTCACATTGCCGCTTGGAGCGAAAATAACTCTGGACACTTCATTATTGTGTGACAATTTAAAAAAATGAGTTTTTCTCATCCAATCAATCAAATGATGGAACAGGCCATTGAGCGCGGAGTCTTTCCCGCCGCGAGTTTGCTGGTGGGACATCATGGCGACATTTTGCATGAAGGAAATTATGGAGAGGCACGCGGCGGCGTTTATTTCGATGTTGCCTCTTTGACCAAAGCGGTTTCCACCACAACACTTATGATGCAACTCGTTCAGGAAGATCTGCTCCATTTAGAGGACACGCTTCAGCAGTGGCTCCCCAACGCCACGGCCCCGCAACACAAGGAAATCACGCTCACGCATCTGCTTTCCCACACCTCCGGACTTCCCGCGTGGCATCCTTTTTATCGGGAACTTCCGCTCGATCAGGTGGGCACTCCCGAGGGAAAACAGCACATTGTTTCAGCCTGTCTCGAGGAACCAATTATCAGCAAACCCGGATCTCAATGCACCTACAGCGATCTCGGTTTTATTTTACTGGGCGAAATTGTGGAGCAGGCGGGTTACGCATCCCTCGACGCCTTGTTTCAAAACAGAATTGCAAGACCTTTGGAAATGAAGGACACTTTTTTCATGCACAATGTCGGTCTAATCCCGAAAGAAGAACGGTCCATGGTCCATAGTCCATGGTCCATAGTCCATCAGAAACGTTTCGCGCCAACCGAAGATTGTCCGTGGCGGAAACATGTCATTCAAGGCGAGGTCCATGACCCGAATGCCTACGCAATGGGCGGCGTTGCCGGTCATGCAGGAATTTTTTCAACGACGGAAGATTTGCATCGCTTCATCAAAACAATGATCAACTGTTATCACGGAAAATCAGACTGGATTGATCCGAAAATTGTCCGTCAATTTATTGATTTCAACATCAACACATTAACACATGAACACATGGGCACATATGTACTTGGTTGGGATACACCCACCTTTGGCCAATCTTCCGCCGGCCGCTACTTCTCCCCCCATTCTGTGGGGCATTTGGGTTACACCGGTTGTTCAATGTGGATTGATCTGGACAAAGATTTCTGGGCAATTTTACTGAGCAACCGAATCCACCCGGACGCAACCAACGAAAAAATAAAAGCCTTCCGCCCCCGCATCCACAACCTAATCTGCAAGACGTTTATGTAAATTGTCATTGCGAACAAAATCCAGACTTTCCGGGTTTTCGATGGTGCTTAGGTCGGTGAGGGTTTCTCCGAGATATTTTTTGCGGATGGCGGCGCGCACGATTTTTCCGGAGCGTGTTTTTGGGAGCGTCGGGACAAATTCAATTTTTTCCGGAGCCAGCGTTTTTCCAAGCACCCGTACTACCACACCGGCCAGTTCTTTTCGTAAAGCATCAGAAATTTTGTCAGGGAATTTGAGTACCACAAAACAGATCAACGCTTCGCCTTTCACTGAATGAGGAACACCAATCGTCGCGGATTCGGTAACCAAAGGGTGTCCATTGAGTGCCGATTCCACTTCCGCGGGTCCCACTCTTTTCCCGGCGATTTTGATTGTGTCGTCGGCGCGTCCCTG
>JACRBV010000151.1 GCA_016213065.1 Deltaproteobacteria bacterium | reverse complement strand
TAAATCGATATCTTCCTTGCTGACTGTTTTGGATTCCACAATGTCATCGGGAAATTTTTTTTTGTCGGGGCGGGTGAATCCGAGGCCGAACAAAAACTGTTTTAATTCATCGCCTGTTTGAAAAGAAGTTGTACGCGGAGAGGTTTTTTTTGCGGCATATTTAGCAAGAAAGGTAGTTTCACTCCAAACATCCCAAGGTTGAATCTCGCGTTTTTCTTTTCTTTTTGCTCTAAGGGCATCAGCCTTGGCTTTGGCCGCTGTTTCTTCAGGACTCAGTTTTTCGGATATTTGTGGTGCGGCTTTGGCAAAACGCTTGCCATCGAGTCCCCCCGTGGAGTGTCCTTTAGGCTGAGTATCTGCTCTGAAAAAACGATCTCCTCCCTCAAGAGGCGGTTGGTTTTGACACTCTGGAGACACATCTTCAGGAGAGCATCCATTGAGAGCCGTGTTATTTCTGTTAATCTTTGGATCTGGTGGTTTTATTGCCATATAAAAGGGAGTACGCGCTCCCATATCTATTATCGGCACGAGGGGCAAGAAAGTTGCTCCTTTCAAACAAAAAAGTTGTGCCGTTTTTTGTGGTGTGCTAGATTCTCCTTAAAATCAAAGGGGTTAAGTAAGATGCGTTCTGTTACAAAACAATGGGTAGAACGGGCCGATTATGATTTAGAAACAGCCAAATTTCTCTTCAAAGGTGGGCGTTATTTGTACGTTGCCTTTATGTGTCAGCAATGCATTGAAAAGACCCTTAAAGCTTATATTACCTCCAAGGAAAAATCCCCTCCGTTAATACACAATCTCCTCCGTTTGGCAGAGGAATCTGATTTAATGAGAAGTATGACCGATGGGCAAAGGCTTCTACTGGCTGATTTAAATCCATTCTACATCAAGACGAGATATGGAGAATATAAGGATGAATTATCGAAAATATGTACGGCAGTAAGTGCAAAAGATATGCTCGCAAAAACACAGGAGTTCGTAAAATGGTTAAAACCAAAAATCAAATAAAAACGATTATTAAGGCCTTTGTTAAAGAGGTTCGTAAATCTTATCGCGTGGAGCAAGCCATTTTGTTTGGTTCTTATGTCAGCGGCAAAGCTACGGAGTTCAGCGATATTGATTTAGCCATTGTTTCACCGGATTTTCGCGGAAGACCCGAAATGGAAATCCTTATGGATCTTTCGCGCAAGGCGATGAAGATAGATACATCCCTTGAAGTTCTTGCGTTTACACCTGAGGAGCTTGTTTCTCCGGACCCGCTCTCTTTTTCCTATCAGGTGAAGAAGACCGGCCTTCCGTTGGCCGCTTAATCCGACCGTTTTATAGGGTTGTTTAAAATAGCCTTGACCGTTTTACATGATCGTTTAAAATGGTCTTATGGATATTCACCGGCAAATCATCCAATGGGCACTGGACAAAAATCTCATTCGTGACCGCATGTCGTTTATTGCCGGTCCCAGACAGGTCGGAAAAACCACGGCCATCCGGAATTTTCTGAAAAAATCGGGACAGGCTGAGATTTATTATAATTGGGATACGCCAACCGTAAAAAAGCGTTACGCAAAAAATCCGATTTTTTTTACAGAAGATGTTCCTCCTCAATTGCCCGTTGCATGGGTGGCATTGGATGAAATTCATAAATATCCCAAATGGAAGAATATTCTCAAAGGTTATTACGATGAGTTCAAAGGAAAATTTCAGTTCATCGTAACGGGTTCTGCCATGCTGGAAACATTTCGAAAGTCCGGAGATAGTCTCGTCGGTCGTTATTTCCTGTTTCACATGTTGCCACTTGGAGTGTGGGATATTACAGGTCCCATGCCACCTGCAGAAAATATGTGGAATCCAACCGAAGTTTTGTCATCCGTCCCGGAAGCGGATAAAATTATTTTTGATGCGTCTCAAAACCTTTTATCCATAACCGGTTTTCCTGAACCTCTTGTGGCAGGCACAAAAGAATTTTGCACGAAATGGCGAGAAGATCATATTTCGCTCATCATAAGAGAAGACCTTAGGGATTTGAGCAGAATCATCCATCTCCAGAAGCTGGAAGCTTTGTTATATCTTTTACCGCAACATGTTGCCTCTCCGCTGAGCATCAACTCTCTTACAAATCCGCTTGAATGTGCGCATGGCGCGTTGAAGACGTGGCTTTTGGCGCTTCAAAAAGTGTATCTTATTTTTCCGATACTGCCGTGGACCATAAAAGTTGCGCGCAGTATTCGTAAAGAAGCCAAGTATTATTTTTGGGACTGGGGAATCGTTGAAAATGAAGGCGGCCGATTTGAAAACTTTGTCGCCGTTATGCTTTTTCGCGCGGTCTCGGCGTGGAATGAATGGGGAAAAGGCGTTTTCAAACTGCATTACCTGCGCACAAAAGATGGGCGCGAAGTTGATTTTGCCATTTCAGAACGGGGACGGCTTGTTTTGATCGTGGAGGCAAAATCAAAAGAGACAAATGTTTCTCCGGACCTCATTTATTTTAAGGAAAAACTGGGTGTTTCGCTTGCAATTCAAGTCGTAAATAAAGACGGTTACTGCACCATGAAAGGCAAAAACCTCTATGTGATGGGGATAGACCGTCTGTTGAAACTGTTGCCATAATGTCCCTCAGGTGTCCGACACTGTTTCTTAGTCACTATATTTTAGTTGCTATATTGTAGTCTTTTGCTAATCTGTGGCTCGTGAAAGTCTTCAAATTTGGCCAGCTTTTGTCAAAAGAGGATATCTGTGATCGCAGGAAAGAAATCCAGCTTTTGACCAAAATTTGCATGGCATCCGGCAGGGCCGTTATATACGGTCCCAGACGGTTTGGAAAAACCTCCGTAATCAAAAATGTCATCATGGCGGATTTTGCGGAGAAGCAGGAAAAATCGCTTGTCATCTATGCCGACTTTCTTCAGGTGGATTCCATGGGTGATGTTACATTAAGGTTTCAGAGCGCGCTTGAACAGGCCATAAGTCAGGGCGCCAAGATCAAGTCTTTCATAAAAAATATTCAAAATTACATAAAACATTTTCGTGTTGAGGTTGCTTTGGACCCCCTCTCCGGCGCCCCAACCGTTTCTCTGGCCGGTAATCACGCGAGAGATGAAAGATCACTGCCAGAACTATTCATGTGTATTAAAAATTTCTCCGAAGAATATAAAACTCTACTTGTGCTGGATGAATTTCAGGATATCCGGCATATTCCGGGGCTGGAAGCGATGCTTCGATCCGAAATACAGAACCTCAATAAATCCGCTGTTGTTTTATTGGGGTCGAAAAAACATTTTCTCCGGGAAATATTTCATGACGAATCAAAACCTTTTTATGGTTTTGGCACCGACATTGAGTTCAGAGAAATTCCCAGAAATGAATGGGTTCCCTATATGCAGGAAAGATTTGCCCCATCCGAGCTTACTATTGATGAAAAGGGTGTTATTGAAATATGCAATCTCATGCGGGACGTTCCAAATTCCATTCAGGAACTTTGCCAGTGGATTACCCTGAGCGGTCAATCAGGTTTTCTAAATATACAACGCATCCATGAAAATTTGGCGGAGCTTATTGAAAATAAGTCGAGTCGTTATACCGAAAAAATAACCACTTTTTCGCATAAGGAGAAAAAAGTATTGTTTGCCCTTGCGAATCAGGAACCGGTATCGTCGCCGTCTTCAACCCGTTTTTTGCAGGCAACAGGTGTTAGTGCAACCGCCACAAAAGCCACTGTCCTGCGCCTTGCGGAACAGGGACTTCTGGATCAATCGGAGGCCGGATATCTGATAACAGACCCTCTCTTTAAAATCTTTTTGCTTAGGAAATTTGGTCATTCGGGACGATGAATTTAATAAGTGTCCGACACTTATAGCGTAACCGATTGAAATATATAGCCTATTATTTTTTTCAAAAAACACGCAACAATTTGGTCTGTTGTGCCGATAACTATAGTGCGTATGGGAGTTTTTATGGGCCGTAAATTAACATTATGTATAGCCAGTTTTAGCATCGCGTTCCTTTTTTGTATCGCCTCTGCCAATGCAACAATAACTTGTACCGTGAGCGAAAGTGACCCCCATCAAGCGAAGGAAAAATTGCTCGACTTTGTTTATGGTGTTGAAGGTGGCAGTCCTTCTAAC
>JACRBV010000150.1 GCA_016213065.1 Deltaproteobacteria bacterium | reverse complement strand
CTTTGCCGTTGGAGGGGGCTTTGCCTGCCCCCATAATAGCATTCAGAATCTGTTTTTGCGCGGTGAGGGCCAGATGCCGCTCTGCTCCCACGATCAAATAGCAGGAACGAATTTTCCCGGAGCGCAATTCCTGATCAAGTTGGGTTACATCCATATTATTTTACAACAACGTTCATCAATTTTTTGGGAACGTAGATTGTTTTCACAATTTGTTTGCCATCCAGAAATGGTTTCACTTTTTCAAGGGCAAGGGCTTGGCTTTTGATCATTTCTTCTTTTTCATCTACGGGAACTTCCATATTGCCGCGCAATTTTCCATTAACCTGCACAACAATCAACATCGTGGAAGCCACAAGCGCCTTCTCATCCCACATTGGCCACGGCTCTTGTAAGATACTTTGTTTGTGCCCCAAGTGCTGCCATAATTCCTCAGCCATGTGCGGTGCAAGCGGTGACAAAAGAATCACAATGGTTTCCAAGTCCATAGTCCTTGGTCCATGGTCCATGGTCTGTAAGTAATTTACATATTCCATCAGTGAGGAAATCGCCGTGTTGAAATGAAATTTTTCCAAATCTTCGGTTACTTTCTTGATGGTTTTATTGCGCCATTCTTCTTCTTTATTTTTGATTTTTGCTTTTTGATTTTTGGTTTCGGTTACGAGCCGCCACACTCTTCCCAAAAACCGAAACATTCCCTCAACCGCGGCATCATTCCATTCAAGATCTTTCTCAACGGGGGCCGCAAAGAGGATAAACAAACGAGCTGTGTCAGCTCCATATTTTTCGATGATGGTGTCGGGGTCGACCACATTCCCTTTTGATTTACTCATCGCAGAGCCGCCCAGACAAACCATTCCCTGACACATCAAATTTGTGACGGGTTCATTGAGTTTAATCATCCCCAAATCACGCATGACTTTTGTGAAGTAACGCGAATAAATCAAATGCCCCACGGCGTGTTCAATGCCTCCGATGTATTGGTCAATCGGCATCCAGTAATCAATTTTCTTCGGGTCGACCATGCCCTTGTCATATTTGGGAGAGACATAACGGAGCAAATACCAACTCGATTCGACAAACGTGTCCATCGTGTCGGTTTCACGCCGCGCTTTTTTGCCGCACTCAGGGCATTTTACATTCACAAATTTTTCAACTTTGGAAAGCGGCGAACCCCCCTCTCCCGTGAAAGGAACATCGGTGGGGAGTTTCACGGGCAAATCATTTTCGGGCACGGGCACGGTTCCGCAATCGGCGCAATAGATGATTGGGATTGGCGCACCCCAATAGCGCTGGCGGGAGAGACACCAGTCTTTCAATTTAAAATGCACGGTCACATCTCCCACACCCATCTTTTTTAATTTTTGCGTGATTTTTTTCTTGGCCTCTTCATTATCCAAACCATCAAACTCGGCAGAAGCGACAAGCTTTCCGGGACCTTCGTAAGCCGCTTCCAATTTTTCCACGACCAACTTTTCCCCTTCCGGCTGAATCACAAGTCGGAGCGGCAATTTATATTTCTTTGCAAATTCAAAATCTCTTTGGTCATGTGCGGGAACGGCCATCACCGCTCCGGTTCCGTAATCCATCAAAACAAAATTGGCCGCGTAAATCGGCATTTTTTCTTGTGTGACAGGATTGATGCAATAGCATCCCGTGAAAACTCCCTCTTTTTCATACTCTCCGGTCAGGCGCTTCATCCGTTCCAAATGGGATGTTTTTTCGACAAAGGCTTGCACCTCTTTTTGTTTTCCCCCTTTTTGTGCCAGTTCCATCAGCAGGGGATGTTCGCACGCAAGACTCATGAAAGTGGCGCCGTAAAGCGTGTCGGGGCGGGTGGTAAAAATCTCAATTTTGGATTTTGAATTTTGGATGTTGAATTTTATCAGGGCTCCATCCGATCTGCCGATCCATTCTTTCTGCATTGTCTTCACGCGGTCGGGCCAGCCTTGCAGTTTGAGGTCAATGTCGTTCAGCAGTTCTTCGGCGTAATCGGTGATTTTGAAAAACCATTGCTCCAGCGGCTTTTGCGCGACCAACGTGGAACAGCGCCAGCATTTCCCTTCTTTGACTTGTTCATTGGCCAGTACGGTTTTACAACCATCGCACCAATTTAAAAGTTTTTCTTTTCGATAGACCATCCCCTTTTGGAACATCTTCAGAAAAAGAAACTGCTCCCAGCGATAATAGTCGGCATCGCAGGTTGCAAATTCCCTGTCCCAATCGATCGAATATCCCATCCGTTTTAGTTGGGTGCGCATCACATCAATATTTTCGTAAGTCCATTTGGCCGGGTGAATTTTGTTTTTGATCGCCGCATTTTCAGCCGGAAGCCCAAAGGCATCCCAACCCATCGGATGTAACACGGAAAATTCGTTCATTCTTTTGAAGCGGGCTGACACATCGACAACGGTATAATTGCGCACATGCCCCATATGAATGCGGCCCGAGGGATAGGGAAGCATTCCCAAGATATAGTATTTCTTCTTTTTGGACTCTTCGACAGCTTTGAAAAGTTTTTTCTCTTCCCAATATTTCTGCCACTTCACTTCCAAAACGCCCGGATTATAGGTTTGCATGAAGGGAGTTTCTAGCGGCTTTACCCGCCAAACTCAAGCCGAGAAAAAAGAAGCGACTTAGAGTTACTATTTATGGACTTTTCCAGTTTTTCCGAATTTTATATCGAGGGACGGTTTTTTTGTGCTTTCGTCCTGCATTACAACGAGATCCCCTTTTTCAATCAATGCCCTCAATTGGGGACTTTCAAAATCATCATTCGCAACGGTAACGATTTCTGCCGGAAGAATGCTGAGGACTCTTCCGCCAGTCAAATGAACTTCCACGCGTTGTCTCATCACGTTTTTAACCTTCGTGCCGGCAAATACTGATGACGACAGAAACAACACCAAAGAACAGACAAGCAGTAACGTTTTTTTATTTTTCATAATATCGGGGGGTCGGCTTGGCTCCACAAATTCTTTGAATTTGCTTCGCGGCCAGCTCGGCTGGCCTTGACTCGCCACTTCGTGGCTCATTCCCCCCGCACCCCTTTCATTCGCACCGGCAAAGCCGGATACTCATTCACACATAAGATTGGCTTATACTGAAGGTCAAAAATAGGAAAGATTTTTATACCACGTATTCTTGATATCTGGACAAATTTGGGGTTGATTTCGCAGTCCACTTCAACGCCGTGGGGTCGTTTTTAACGATTTTTAAATTCTCGACGAACTCTTTTTGAGGTCAAAAGAATTGGCTTGGGCACAAAATCTTTAATGAGGTCTGGAACCGACAATTCAAGTTTCTGCATTTGACCGCAAATATAGGGTATATCGATGTCATGGCCAGCCTGAAGGATGGATTTTAGGTCATCGAGGTCGTTGAAACGGCTCTGGTCATTCTGTAATGAATATAATTTGGCAATAATAAGATCTTCTTTTGTCAGACAGGCAACGGGACCAAAGCCGAAATCTATTTCGTTAAACTTGGCCCTTTTGATTGACTCTTCGAACCATGGCATATTTGGCAAGATGAAATCGAGACCGATTTTTTTTTCATCCTTTTTTGCCCTTCCGGCTACAATATAAGGGGGTGTGTTTCCCCTTTTGATTGCGAACATCGGCCCTCCCTCAAGATCGGCCTTTCTGATGACGTGGGGCTCCAATCCGAATTGTCTGATAATTGAAGACGCCATTTCTTGTGTTTTTTTACCTGAGAATATCAGAAAATCCAAATCGTTGGTGGTCCTTTCATCTTTTCTGTAAACCGAGGCAACCAGCCCTCCGGCCAAGGCATAATCCGCATTGCTGGCCTGAAGTGTTTTAACAACCTCCTTGAAAAACATGATCAGGTTCATTGAGTAACCCTCTTTTGTTTGACACGCCTGAAAAAAATATTCGCCGTGTTCGCGAATTCCAGTGTCGCTCTTGCCTTTTGATAGAGCAACTTGGCTTCCAAAGAAATTCGATTGTTTGCTTCAAGAATAAAAAATTGTTCTAAAATACTATATAAAAAATATTTTTCATTGAGTTCAAACAGGACATTGTTGTCTTTCTCCGTCCTGATGATCAGATTGTCGTCCACAAGTGAATGGATGGCATTTTGAACCGAAAAGATCGGCAGATTTGAAATGGAAGAAACATGGCGAAGCGGTATGGCCCGCTTTTGATAATAAAGCGTCCTTAGGATCATTACCCTCGCTCTTGATGTAAATAGATCAAAGACACTTTTCATACATAAAATTGTATAAGATTTTATACAAAAAACAAGCGTTAAATGGCAAGGGGTCAGTCGCCTCTCACTAAGTGTCCGACACTTACAGAGACCCCCCCTGTAAGTGTCGGACACTTATTGGGCAAAAACGTCACTTCTGAATTTCGGCTTTCGCCGAAATGACATTCCTCATTCCGCCAGATATTCCTGATATCTCTGGACAAATTTGGGGTTGATTTCGCAGTCGACTTCAACGCCGTGGGGTTCGTGTTTTACTTCCAATATGTGACCCATGGAATAAAGGGTCGAAAGAATATCGCCGCGGCTGTAGGGAATGCAAAACCGGACTTTCTGGCACGAGCGACGGGCTGTGGTATCCATCTCTTCCAACAATTTTTCAATGCCATATCCCTTGAGTGCGGAAACCGAAATTCCTTGCAGACCCGTGAAACCCATCATCCCCTGATCACTTTTGTTGAAGACAACAATCACGGGTTTTTGGCCTAGATTCAATTCCGTTAGCACCCGTTCCACCGTTTCAATCTGTTTATGCATTTCGGGGTCGCTTGCATCGACCACATGAATCAGACAATCGGAATGGGCAATTTCTTCGAAAGTGGCTTTGAAAGCTTCAATCAATGTATGCGGAAGTTTGCGGATGAAACCCACGGTATCCGCCAACAGAGCTTGCCGGCCGCTTGGGAGTTTCAAACGCCGCACGGTGGGGTCGAGTGTCGCGAAAAGTTTGTCTTCAACAAAAATTCCGGCTTTCGTGACCGCGTTCATCAAAGTGGATTTGCCCGCGTTGGTATAACCGACGAGCGAAAAAAGCGGGAACGGAACCGCCTCTCTGCGCAGGCGGTGAATTTCGCGATGCGTCTCGACATCTTTCAAGCGATCTCTCAAAAGAGTGATTCGCTCACGAATGCGGCGTCGATCCACTTCCAACTGCGTTTCGCCGGGACCCCGCGTGCCAATGCCCCCCGTCTGTTTGCTGAAGTGCGACCACATCCCTTTGAGTCTTGATTGAACATATTGCAACTGCGCCAACTCCACTTGCAGACGCCCTTCTTTTGTGTGGGCGCGTTTGGCGAAGATGTCGAGAATCACGGCGGTCCGGTCAACGACCTTCACGCCCCACGCATCTTCCAAATTATGATTTTGATTTGGGGTCAGTTCATCGTCAATCGCCACACTATCGACAGAGGTTTGACGAATATGATTCTGAATTTCCTGCACCTTCCCCTTCCCCAGAAAAGATTTCGGATTGGGATGTTCAATTTCCTGAGAGGCTTGTGCCACCACCTGCCCACCGGCCGTATCGATAAGCCGATTCAACTCACTGCGGGAGGCTTCAAATTCGTGATGGGTTTGACCACGACGCCGAACACCCGTGAGGAAAACGCGTTCTTTTTTGGAACTTGGCTTGAAAGCCGGATGTGACATCTGGCTTAATTGTACCGTCGCCAAATAAGAGGAGCAAGGAATTTTATCGGTTTTTTCAGACCAAAATCAACTCAAGAGAAGTGACACGGGCAATATGCGAAAAATGTTTGTCTTGGGTAACCACAGTTCTTTTATTGTCGAGGGCACATTGCGCAATATACAAATCAACAAGAGGAGGATGAAAACCCCTTTGGGCCGTTTGAAAAGCCAGTTCGGCGACTTTTTGCCAGGAACCACGCAACCAGCGAAAATTTTCGAAGGCTTTTTTGAGGATTTGAAAATCTTTTTTCGTTTTCGTCCCGCGTAAAACTTCAGCCACAATAACATCCACCAGACAAACCCTGTTTTTCTGAATCAGAGGGAGGAACTGTTTGCAGATGGCAGGCGTCTGGCGCTCCAGTTCAATCCAGATCGATGAATCAAGAATATATTTATCTTTCATTTCGTCTTAATTTGAGTGGATTAAAGGATTGTTGAAAGGAAACTTCTTTCAAGACATCCACAATGCGGCGCTGTCTGGCTTCCCGAAGAAAATAAACCAGTGCTTTTTGAACGGCTTTCTGGCCCGTGCTCTCCTCGGTGTATTTTTTCAGTTCCTCAATTTCTTTGGTTGGAATCTTGATATTTGCGAGCCCCATGGTACCTCCCAGCCCGGGAATAAGAATAAAAAATGTGGTGTAATTTGTCAAACAAAAATTACACCTATAGCGAATCATCTTTTAGTATGTCATCCCCGCCCCGTATCGCGGTACGGGGTAAACTCCGACGGGGATCCAGACGTCGTCCCGACGAAAGTCGGGAACCAGAAATAAATTACTGGATCCCTGCTCCCTGCCTACTGCTTGCAGGGACAAGCTTCGCAGGAATGACAATAAAAATGAACATTTTATTTGCTCAAACAATCGTTGCATATTTTCCGCAATTATGGAATATTATCCATATATATGGTAAATAAGCTTTATATATGGAAAGGGCTTTTTTCGACACCGAAACTCAAGGTCCTTGATTTCCTTTTGCAGAATTCCGACCTTAAGCTCAATGACACCGAGATAACAGCGCGGGTAAAAGGCGTCGGGCGTTCTGCCGTCAATATGTCATTGCGTGAGCTGACACGCATGGGCCTTGTTGAAAGGACGGTGCGCGGCAATATGGTCATGAACCGCCTTATCGAGTCCCCGTTCATTCATACCATGAAGATCGCAAGCAACATTCTGCATGTTCAGGAGCTTGTGGAACATTTGAAACCGCAAAGTTCAAAAATAATTCTTTTTGGTAGCAGAGCGGTCGGGGATAATACTTCAGAAAGCGACAGCGACCTTTTCGTAGTATCGGAAACTGCCGACGCCATCTTTAAAATCGCGCGCAAATTTGAGGAAAAACTGCAGATCGTCGTCAAATCCAGCGCGGAGTGGCTGTCTCTGCCGCAAGATAACAGCGTTTTTTATGAAACGATAAGAAAGGGAATCCTTTTATGGGAACAGAGCTGAAAAGGCGGTACAAAAACCATGAGAGAAAATGCCGATTACGAAGAAACCTTTTCAGAGGCGGGCGCAAAGAAACTTGTTTTGGCGGCCGAACGGTTCATTGAAGAGGCAAGGAAACAACTGGACTGAAAAACCCCTCTGTCCGGATTACCTCTTCAGTTTTGAAACCACGTTATGTTGTGGCCGAAGAGTTTTTGGACGGATTCTACGAGTTGGGGGATGGGATCGACTTTGAGATCGTCGGGAAGTTTGAGGACCGTTTCGGATTCGTTGGGAATGATGAGATGCAGGTAGGCCGCGCAATTCCCGCGATAGCGACCGAGGACCGATTTCAGCGCCTGCAATTGTTTTGGAGAGGCCTCCACACTGCTTAAGCGAAAGTGAATTGTTTTGGTCAATTGTTGCGGTGCTTCTTCCAGAAGAAAAATTTGTTTGGCGATGATCTTGTTGGTTTCTTCTCCCTCATCCACATTGCCAACAAGGAGAATGGGTCTCTCTTCTTTAAGCCATGTGTGAGATTTCTGATACGTCTCCGGAAAAACCACCACCTCTACGGAACCCTTCAGATCTTCGAGAGTGATGAAACCCATCCTCTCCCCTTTTTTGGTGGTGATTTCTTTGAGGCTCGCAACAACGCCGGCGACGCGGATCTCCCGTTTGTCGGGAAGTTCGGCCACCTGAAGACAATCGGCGGTGGCGTATTGCGCCAGCAGTTTTTCAAATTGAGCCAGAGGATGCCCGGTGAGATAAAATCCCAAAACTTCTTTTTCAAACTGAAGTCTCACCCTCTCCGACCATTCCTCAATATCGGAAAGTTTTTGGTCCATGGTCCATTGTCCATTGTCCATGGTCCTGAATTGATCCAACAAACTAAACTGTCCTCTCAGTTTATCTTTTTGGCGGCGATCTCCATACTCGATGGCGACATCCAGCACCGCCATCAACTGCGAACGCCTTGCCTTGGTAAAATCAAACGCACCGGCTTTGATAAGACTCTCCACCACGCGGCGGTTTGATTTTCTGGAATCCACGCGCTCACAAAAATCGAAAAGAGAATAAAAGGGACCTTCTTTTTGGCGGCTTTCTACAATGATCTCCACCGCACCCTCCCCCACGTTTTTCACGGCCGCCAGACCGAAGCGGATTTTTTTGTCTGCCACCACCGAAAAAGGAAGTTCGCTCTCGTTTAAATCCGGAGGCAAAATCTGAATGTCGTGCGCCGCGCAATCCTGCATGTAAAATAAAACCTTGTCGGTATTCCCCATTTCCGTTGTGAGCAGACAGGCCATGTATTCGGTTGGGTAATGAGCTTTGAAATAGGCGGTCTGATAGGCAACCATTGCATACGCGGTACTGTGAGAATTATGAACGATGATTCCGTCAGCCACAAAATTATGATTTTTTTCTATAGTTAAATCATAAGTTTCTCGAATCCCTTCGGGCTGAATTGTTTCAATCTCATCCCAATAGATGTCCGAAGTACCAAGAGCCGCCAATCTATCCGAATAAAAATATCGCCCCAATTTTTCAACAGTATTGCGCCTGAAGCCCCTTTTATAGAGATGATGCCCCCCATAAAATTCTCTCATGGATAAATCTGTCTCCGTTTCGATCTCCACCCATGTTTTGCCGGATGCCCCTTTTGCTTCTCTAATCCAACATTTAACTTCCCACGGAATGGTATCTCGACACCCCTTTCCTGCGCCCCTCTTTTTCAAATATTTTTTTAATGCAGTGGTTTGCTGATCTCTTCCAATTAGATAAGGCCCTATCGAATCGAGAAACAGCCGACTCGACCCTTCTCCCGTAACCAGAACGGCAAACCCCTTCTTAATTCCTCCCTTATATGAAAAATTTTTCATGGCGACTCTCGAAACAATGCCGAATCGGAGTAGCAGATGTTGCACTTGAGCCGCCAATTTCTCCGATGAGGTTGCGTAAAACGGAACGGCATTATCCAATCCATAGATAAAACCGTCTCCAGACCAGAGCCGACCCAAAAAAATAGCTAATTGCCGCGGGGACAGCCGAAATACTTGTTGAGGAATAGATTTCTCGCGAGCCTTCTTTCCAATCAGACCCAATTTTTGAGCCCAAATAAACGCACCGGACCTGCTGGGATGTCCGCGCTTTCTGGCCGTGTCCGCCTGAAGCCGAACCCCTGTATTGGCACAGACTTCCCAACGACCATTTTTGCACTGATAACACCGTGCTTTGGTGAACGGAAACTTTTCAATATGGGCCGCAAAATCCTTCACAAGGGAAATATCATTATTATAGAAATACAACGAATTGGGGTGACAGGTATTACCCTCCGAGATCAACCATGCCAATGAAATAACTTCGTGCTCCGGCCATTCCTCCTGAGTATTGACAAATAACCGTCTGGGCGTGGCAATCCTGTCTCCTATCTTTAATTCTTTCAGATGCTTCCAGCCATCCAAAGCTAAAAACGGGTGGTTGGCCGTGGCCCGGATTTGATAACCCAATCGGGTTCTCAATAAAAAAACTTTTTTCTTTCCATTAGAAATCACTGCCTCAATTTTTCGCGGAACTATTTTGAATTTTTCGTCACAGCTGAAAATTTTTCGGCCGGGCCCCTCTCTTACCAAATCTTCCACTGTAAAAATCTCACCCGTCACGGCATCCACCAGTTCCGTTTCTCCAACAACGCATTTATTGAAACCGTATTCGGCAAATTTGGCCATCAGATCAAAAATCTTTTCCGCTTTGTGCGCGGGGATTTTATTGGCCTTGGCGCCGGACAAAAATTGCTGACGTTGCTTTGCCATCTCTTCGGCATTCTTTTTTCCCATGGCACGGCGCAAAATGTCGGCATCTCCTAGATTGAAATTGGCAAGCCTACTTGCGATTTGCATCACCTGTTCCTGATATAAAATGATGCCGTAAGTGTCGGCCAAAATTTCTTCGAGTTGAGGGAGTTCATAACGGATCGGAGTGCGCCCGTGTTTTCTCGCAATAAAATCATCAACCATGCCGGAGCCCAGAGGACCCGGGCGGAAAAGAGCCACTAACGCGATGAGGTCGGCAAAGCGGTTTGGTTTAAGCTTCGCCACAAGATCGGTCATCCCGGAAGATTCAAGCTGGAAAACACCGGAGGTGTCGGCTTCTCCAAGAATTTTATAAACGAGCGGATCATCGAGGGGCAACGTGGACAAATCTATTTTTTTCCCGTGATTTTTTTCGATCAGTTTTATCGTGTCGTCCAGAACGGTGAGTGTTTTGAGTCCCAAAAAGTCGAATTTGATGAGACCCACTTTTTCCACGGCCTTCATATCGTATTGAGTCACCGTTTCATCATGTTGACCGCGATAGAGCGGAAGAAAATTGACAAGCGGTTGATCGGAAATCACCACACCGGCGGCGTGCGTGGAGGCGTGGCGCGGAAAACCTTCGAGCATTTTGGCCACTTCAATCAGTTTTTTTATCTTTTCATCTTTTTCGGCAAGATCTTTCAACTGCGGTTCGGTTTTCAAAGCCAGTTCCAGTGTCATTCCCAAAACATTTGGAATTAATTTCGCAAGACGATCGACATCTCCATACGGCACTCCCATCACGCGACCCACATCGCGCACCACGGCGCGGGCTTTCATTTTTCCAAACGTGATGATTTGCGAAACGTTGCCATATTTTTTCGTCACATATTGCAAAACCTCATCGCGACGACGCATGCAAAAATCGATATCCATATCGGGTTGAGTTACACGCTCCGGATTGATGAAGCGCTCAAACAAAAGATGATGTTCCACGGGGTCGATGTCGGTAATTCCCAGACAATAAACCACGAGTGAACCGGCCGCAGAACCGCGCCCGGGGCCCACGGGAATGCCTTGCGATTTGGCGTAACTTATGAAGTCCGCCACGATCAAAAAATATCCGGCGAAACCGGTTTTTTTAATCATCTCCAATTCGGAGTGGAGACGTTTCAGATAAAGCGCCCTTGAAGGTTTCGTTTCAGAACTGGCAAAACGAATTTCAATTTCCTTCCAACGTTTTTCAAATCCCTGCGACGTCTGATCCGTTAAATAAGTCGGCAAATCTTTTTGGTCAGGGACCTGAAAGCGCGGGAAATGATAGGTCTTGAAATCAAGTTCGAGATTGCATTTTTCAGCGATGGAAACGGAATTGGAAATCGCCTCGGGTGCGTCGGAAAACAGCGCCTTCATCTCCTCCGCGGATTTGAGATAGAGCTGATCCGAATCCATTTTCATCCGGTTCGTGTCGGAGAGCAGTTTTCCGGTCTGGATGCAAACCAGCGCATCGTGTGCCGCAGAGCCTTCCTGCCGGAGATAATGAACATCGTTTGTTGCGACGAGGGGAAGCCCCACCTCTTTGGCCAATCTTAAAAGCCCTTCACGAACGTTGATCTGCTCCTGCATGCCGCAATCGGTGAGTTCGAGATAAAAATTTCCCTCTCCCAAAAGTTTTGAATAATACTGGGCCGCCTGTTTGGCTCCTTCGAAATTTCCGCGTTGCAGAAGCATGGGAATTTCACCGCGCAAACACCCGGACAACGCGATGAGATCACTGCTATATTGCTCAAACAATTCTTTATCGATGCGCGGTTTGTAATAAAACCCTTCCAAGTGTCCGGCGCTCACGAGGCGGCAAAGATTTTGATAACCGGTTCTGTTTTTTGAAAGAAGCGTAATGTGAGACAAAAAACCTTCGCCCGAAGTATCTTTTTTGTGCCGCGAACCGGCCGTCATAAGATAAGTTTCACAACCGATGACCGGCTTGATCCCCTTTTTCGACATGATCTGATAAAATTCGATCGCCCCAAAAAGATTACCGTGATCGGTCATCGCCACCGCAGGCATTTTCAAATCATGAACTTTGTCGGCAAGCGCCTGAATCGGACACGCCCCATCGAGGAGACTGTAGTAGGTATGAAGATGCAAATGAACAAAGTCGCTGTGGTGCATGAACCTCTATTCCCACTCAATCGTCGCCGGGGGTTTGGAGGAGATGTCGAAGACGACGCGGTTGATGCCTTTTACCTCATTGATGATCCGGTTGGAAATTCTTCCGAGCAGGTCATAGGGGAGTTTGGCCCAGTCGGCGGTCATGCCGTCCAGACTTTCCACCGCGCGGAGAGCAACAACATTTTCATAGGTTCTTTCATCTCCCATCACGCCAACCGTTTTGATTGGAAGCAAAATGCAAAAGGTCTGCCAGACCTTGTTGTACCATCCCGAACTTTTCACCTCTTGCATCATCACCTCATCGGCGTTGCGCAAAATTTCAATATGCTCCCTCGTGACTTCCCCGATAATGCGGATGGCAAGCCCCGGTCCCGGAAAGGGTTGTCTGCCCGTGACTTCTTTTGGAATCCCCAGCGCCTGTCCCAACTCCCGCACTTCATCTTTAAACAATTCCCGCAAAGGTTCCACCAATTTCAATCCCATTTTTTCCGGAAGACCGCCCACATTGTGATGACTTTTAATCACGGCGGAAGGTCCCTTGAATGAAATCGATTCGATCACATCGGGATAGAGTGTGCCTTGAGCCAGAAACTCAACCCCTTTCAAGCGCCTCGCCTCTTCATCAAAAACCGACACGAATTCATTGCCGATAATTTTGCGTTTGGCTTCCGGATCAATAATCCCGCGCAATTTTTTTAAGAATCGCTCCTCGGCGTTGACTGAAATTAAAGGAATATGAAACGTGTGTGTGAAGACGCGCTCAATTTTATCCACCTCGTCTTTGCGAAGCAAGCCGTTGTTCACAAAAATGCAGGTGAGACGGTCTCCAATCGCTTTATGAATGAGAATGGCGACCACGGAAGAATCAACACCCCCCGACAAAGCGCAAATCACTCTTTCATTTCCCACTTGTCGGCGAATATTTTCGATCGCCTGATCCGCAAAAGAAGCCATCGTCCAAGTCGGTTTCAAATTACAAACCTGATACAAAAAGTTTTCGATAAGACGTGTTCCTTCCAACGTATGCGTTACTTCCGGATGAAACTGAATCCCATAAACGGTGTGACTCGCATTGGTCAAAGCGGCAACAGGACTGTTGGAAGTGTGAGCAACCGAATGAAAACCTTTCGGCAGACGTGTGACATAATCACAATGACTCATCCAAACTGTTGTTGGAGATTTGAGGGTACGAAACAGAGGGTCGCTTTTGTCGCATTCAATGTCGGCCTTCCCAAATTCCCTTTTGTCCGAAGGGGCCACGTCCCCACCGAAGGCCTGCACAATGAGTTGCATGCCATAGCAGATGCCCAAAATGGGAATGTTGAGTTTGAAAATTTCCGGATCGATTTTGGGAGCATCCGTAGCGCAAACCGAAGCGGGCCCACCGGACAAAATAATTCCGGCCGGATTGAATTTGCGGATGGACTCCAGCGAATAATTATAAGTCTGAATTTCGCAATAAACGTGGGCTTCGCGGATACGCCGTGCAATGAGCTGTGTATATTGTGAACCAAAATCAAGAACTAAAACGCGGGAACTTTCTGGACTGGTCATAGTTAAACTCCAAAAATTAAAAATTAAATATCAAAATTTTGGCACCTCTAAAAACCTATGAAACATAGTTTGTCATTCTGAGAGAAGCGAAGAATCCACATTGTTATCAAGTAGATCCTTCACTTCGTTCAGGATGACAAGCAGGGTTTTTAGAGAGCTCATTTTTTGATTTTTAATCTTTTCTCCTATTCCAAACGATAATTGGGTGCTTCTTGCGTGATGATTACATCGTGCACGTGCGATTCTTTCAAACCGGCCGGTGAGATGCGGACAAAACGTCCCTTCTTTTTTAATTCCGGAATACTGGGTGCGCCCACATAGCCCATGCCCGCGCGAATGCCTCCAACCAATTGATGCACCACTTCAGTGAGACGACCGCGAGTGGGAACACGTCCTTCAATTCCTTCGGGCACCAATTTTTGCAACGCAACATTTTGTTGAAAATAACGATCTCGCCCGCCGGTCTGCATGGCAGAAAGAGATCCCATGCCGCGATAAACTTTGTAGGTTCTTCCCTGATAAAGCACCATATCGCCCGGAGATTCATCCGTTCCGGCAAACAGAGAGCCAATCATCACGGTGGAAGCACCGGCCGCCAACGCCTTCACAATATCTCCGGAAAATTTGATACCACCGTCGGCAATGACGGGAATGCCGGCAGACGCGGAAGCGACGTTGGCCCACTGCACCGCACTTAATTGCGGCACCCCAACGCCCGCGACAATGCGCGTGGTACAAATGGAACCCGGTCCCATACCCACCTTCACGGCATGCACACCGGCTTTGATGAGAGACAGCGCGCCCTCTTCCGTGGCCACATTACCCGCAACAATTTCCGCGCTCGGATAATTTTTCAGAAAGGCTTTCACGGTTTCCATAACCAGCTTGGTATGACCGTGAGCGGTATCAATCACGACACAATCAACACCGGCGTCGAGCAAATGACCCGCGCGCTCAATTTCTTTGGGACCTGTGCCAATACCCGCGGCAACGCGCAATCTTCCCAACGCGTCTTTGGTGGCATGGGGATACCTGCGCGATTTTTCCAAATCTTTAATGGTAATCAATCCCTTCAAATTAAAATGGTCATCAACAATCGGCAATTTTTCAATGCGGTGTTCATGAAGAAGGCGTTGCGCTTCATCCATCTGGATGCCTTCTTTGGCGGTGATCAATTTCTCAGCGGGAGTCATGCATTTTTTCACGGGACGGGTCAGATCTTCTTCGAACTGAAAATCGCGGTGACTCAAAAGTCCCACGAGTTTTCCTTCCTTCACCACACAAAAACCGGAAATGCCCGATTCTTTTTTCAGACGGAGCACTTCTGCCAAAGGTTGGTCGGGTTCCACGGTGACAGGATGAATCACCATCCCCCCTTCCGACTTTTTCACGCGACTCACCTCTTGAGATTGTTCTTCGGGAGACCAGTTGCGATGGATCACACCAAGACCGCCCGCTTGCGCCATTGCAATGGCGGTTTGGGCTTCCGTAACCGTGTCCATGGCGGCGCTAATTATTGGAATTGCTAATCGAATTTTGGGAGTGAAATAAGTGGAAAGATCCGCCTCTGACGGCAAAATCTGGCTCTCGCCCGGGAGCAACAACACATCATCAAATGTATAAGCTTGTATGGGGGACTCTGACATGGCGACTCCCTACTCAACAAAAATAAAATTGTCAATGGGTGGAGCAAGATGTAATTAAGTTCTCTATGCGAAACTATTTTGAAGACTTGGACGCTATACATTTAACATCTGAAATGGACAACCAACTGAGAGCACAGGTGGATGTGGCATGGCCCAAAGAAGTCCTATGTCTTGAAGAACATGGCCTTAAAAATGCCAGAAATATTTTGGATATCGGGACGGGCAATGCGTATTTCCTTTTGAGACTTGCTAAACGTTATCCAGAAAAAATGTTTACCGGTATTGAGGTCAGTGAACCGCTAATCAGAGTGGCGGAAGAATTAATAAAAGAAAATCAATTACCCAATGTTAGACTTGTCAAGGACAGGTGTCCAACGGATCGAGTCAACGCGGATTTTGATTTGATAACAGCAAGGCTTTCGCTTTATCTAATGCCAAATAGAGAGGATGTAATCTCGTGGAGTTATGGTTTGTTAAGCAAAGGTTCCCGTATGATAATTACAGATTTAATGGATTTTGGAGTGCATACTTTCCCTGAAAGAAAGGGTTGGTATAAACTGTTTCGTGCGTATGCCAAAAGATGTGGAGAACAAGGTGCCGATAGAAACATTGGCAGGATATTGCCGCACATCCTCCTAAAAAACGGATTTAAAAATATAAAGCTCGATATCAAACAATGGTACTCTTCCATTGAGATGGAGTCGGAAACTTTTTACAGTTTTTTTAAAAGTATTGCGGAAACTAATCATAAAGCCATGCCTGAATACTTTTCCAAAGAAGACCTAGCTGAATTCATCTCCGTTCTCGATGAAATAAAAAGAGATCCGACGCTTGTGGCAATTAATCCAATAACAGTTGTAAGCGGCATGAAATAACAATTATTAATTCATTTATCTTTTAATAACAGCCAAAATTTCTGTGGCGGGGCCGCACGCGTAACCGGTTCTTTTGATTTTTGCGGAAACAAAATGTTTCATGGCCCACGAAGAAGCTCCCGCCCAAAGACCGACACTTCCAGATAGTGCAAGAGTTCTTTCTTTTTTGACTCCGTCTTGTTCGATAGTAACAGGCAAATAAACTTGCATCCCATCAAACCGGACTACATTTTCTGTTTTTAATTCTTCATTTTGAGCTGTCACACAGGAGGGTTCTAAATGAAATTGAAAACCGCTCTCCTCTCTTGTCACACCCATCACCATGCTAGAGCCAAATCCAAATGCACTCATCGCGGAATAGTACGCAAAGGTTGCGAGTTTTTCTGAAGGCAGTCGGCATAATCTGGAGTCTTCAATATGGGGTCTTGTTTCTTTATATTCTTCCGGATGACCTGCAGTGGCCATTGAATCACTTACTGAGGCCGGCAACAGATAGATTCCCACGGGCAAGCCCGTGGCACTTTTGAAAACGCGCTTTGCGCGAGAAAAGGAAGCATTCACCCATGCGCAAGCGCATGGTACTCTGCGGGCTTGCCCGTGGGAATCTACCGAGTGAGCAAAGCGAACGTGAGGGGGAGGCTCCGCCGGCTTTGCCGGTGGAGGGGGCGACGCAAGCCCCTACAAATAGAGACTCGCAAGAAGATAGAGATCTTCTGCCGGCACAATGGGTTCATATACCGTCATAATACCTTTATTCTGAAACTCCTCTTCCGAAGCAGAATCCTGTTTAATTTTTCTCGCAAATTCTTTTACAACCGCTTTATCAGCATCGCACAGAGGAGCTTTTGGAAAGAGAACCATCTTCAAATTGTCGTCTGTCAGCAATTTTTGAAAGGAAGAACGGAAAGCCTCTTGCTCGGCCGTATATTGGGGAAACCCTTTTGGCAATGATGCCAAAGTCTGCTGAAACATCTTTTCCCGAATGGTCTGAAAGAATTCCACGGGCGGTTCCTTTAACTAAAAGAAAAAAGAGATCAAGGCGGAATGCGTTAGAACTGGAAAAAATTTTCTAGGAGTTGTTTTCCGGCGGGTGTCAGGATGGATTCGGGGTGGAACTGAATGCCGAAGAGGGGCCATTTTACATGTTCCAGACCCATGATTTCATCGTCTTCGGTGGTGGCGGTAATTTTAAGAAACTCCGGCAATGTTTCTCTTGCCACCGCCAGAGAATGATAGCGCGTCGCTTCAAACGGGCTGTCCATGTTACGAAAAAGACCTTCGTGCTTGTGAAAAATCTTGGATGTTTTTCCATGAACAATTTTTCTGGACGGGATAATCGTGCCGCCAAACGCCATCGCAATGGCTTGATGTCCCAGACAAACTCCCAACAGAGGAATACTTCCCGACACTTTTTGAATGAGCTCCACGCAAATGCCCGCTTCATTCGGTGTTTTTGGGCCCGGAGATAAAATGATATGAGTTGGTTGCAACTTCAGCGCTTCTTCACAAGTGATCTGATCGTTGCGGACAATCTTCACCTCCTGACCAAAATGGGAAACGGCCTGATAAAGATTATAGGTAAACGAATCGTAGTTATCGAGAAGGAGAATCATAAAAAAGACCATGGACTATGGACCATAAAAACATTCACATGAAAAACCGGATTTGTACCAACTTGAATCCGTAGTTCACCATCTGTCGCAAATCACATTTGGAATATCCATGGATGCGGTTGTGAAAATGAATCGGAATTTCCACCATTTTGAATTTGTTTTTCGAAATCCGGTATAAAAGTTCCGCGCCGATTGAATAACCGGTCGAAACAAACCGGTCAAAATTCAGGGAAGCCAAAACTTCTCTGCGATAACATTTATATCCGCCGGAAATATCCCTGATTTTCAAACCCAAAAACCACCGGTTGAAAAAATTGATGACATCACTCAAACGATTGCGAAACCAACTTCGATTTTCGATAACGCCGCCAGAGTAACGGGAACCGACGACCACATCCGTCGAACGAATCGCCTCCAGAAATCTTGGGATATCATTGGGATCGTGCGAAAGATCCGCATCCATCTCCACAATAAAATCGGCACCCATTTTCAGAGCCAGACGAAAACCATCCAGCCCCGCCGTTGCGCGACCACGGACTTGTCTGTGAAGCACATGAATCTTGCCGTATTCTTTGACCAGCCCCTCTGCCACATCCCCCGTTCCATCGGGAGAGTTGTCATCCACCACAATCAAATACACATCGGGAAGATTGAGCGCAAAAATTCTCTGCGCCAGAATCGGGAGATTCTCTTTTTCGTTATAAGTCGGTATGACAATGGCGGTCATCATCTTTGTTTTTTTTCTGACGACTGATTTCTGACAACGGACGACTTTTTCCTGTAAATATCCATTCCGCGAATACTCGCCTCGAAGACATAATTTTTATGAACATATTCGTCCAGCACGGGAAATTTGGACATCGGATACCGCCCATACATTCTGTAATTGGAGGGAGACGTATCAATAATCAACTCCGGTTTATTATTAGATAAATCTTGTGAAAATAATTCCCAAGCCACCGGGAAAATATTGTCGGAGGTATCGTAGTCGATAACTTGGGACGGAGTTTTAAAATCACCCAATAATTTTTTCCAAACGGAGGGAGGGTTAAGTGTTTTGGGATCATATTCCAAACCCGCCGTTTTCGGAGTTCTTCCGGTCAAATAATCCGAGGTGGTAAAACGGGTTGCCATGTTGCGATTCGATGCAACATAAATTTGCGGACAGTAACCCCACACCAAAACGGAGTCTGTGGGCGCACTCCGGTCGCGAATGTAATCCACGACATAAATCCAATAATCCTTGGGAGACTTGATACGAAAAGGTTTGTAAGTGGCGTAGGCCGTGAATCCCGTAACAGGCAGGGAGAACATCAGAATAAAAATGGTGACCCGCCACACCGTTTTTTCGAATGGAAGATGCTTCAGACGCTCAAAAAAATCCACCGCCTGCGCACCCGCCAAAATGGCTAATGGCGGATAGATAATCAGATAGTAATGAAAATACATCCTACCGCCCGCGATGATCGCCAAAAAACCAAAAACGATCCACAAGACAAACAAAAATTCCGGACAATGGAAGGATTTGCGAAAGCCCTTCAGAGCAAAAGCCCAAAGCCCAAATCCGGCAATCCCTATCAAGGTGGTGCGCAGTAAAAGTTTGAGAGTAATGTAGAGCCAGTCGTTTTGCTGGGGTCCCTTGGCATAATGGAGGATATATTGAAAACACTGAACGGCATAAGACCACGCCCCTTTGGCATATAAATAATAAGCCCACGAGGCACAAACAAGCGCCGTCGCAATTAATAGGACGGTCATGGGAAACACAGCGGATCCGCGTTTCTTAATTAAAAGATAAAGACCAAGCGCCGGAAGCAAAACGGCACCCTGATATTTGGACAAAAGTACCAGCCCCATAAAAAGCCCGGCCAAAAAATATTTTTCCCTGACGAAAAAACAGACGCAAAGAGTCATGGGCAGAATCATAATGAGCTCAATATTGGCCGCCAGCATGTCTTGCGGAAGATAGGTGGTTGAAAAAATGGCAAAAAACAGAGCCGCAAAAAGCCCCTTCCTTTGATCGTCGAAAACGGACTTCGCCGTAAAATAAATGGCGATGCAGGTGCCTGCTACCACAAAAAAAGTCGCCACATGCACCCACCAAATGGAATCGCTGAGCTCCGGCGTCGGAATAAGAACCATGACCAGAGCATAAAAATAATAAAGCAGAGGCGGTTGGTAGATCATGTAATCACGGTACGGAAGTCCACCCTGCGTGAGAATTTTGGCGGCAAGGACAACTTCATTCTCATCAATATTAACAAAATTAACGAGCAAAGAAGGAATGCGCAGTGCACAACCGACAAAAATAATGGCAAGAAGATAGAGGAAAATTCTCTTTTTGGAACTCACTGGGCTGTGATAAAGGAAACCACTCGTAAAATGCAACCCAATTTTAAAAAATGGCTTTGGCCTACCCTCTTTCTTGCGCTTGTTTTTGGTTTTCTAATTTTCTGGCGGCTTGATCGTTTCAGTCTTTGGCACGATGAGGCCGATCTTTCGCTGTTATCAAAATCCGTTTTGCAAAATGGACTCCCGCTTGCGCTCGTAGATGGAAAATTTATCACTCAATGGAACGGGGCGGAATCGACCTCCCACTATCTTTGGTTTTTCGACACGGCACCTTTTTTGTACTTGCGTGCGGCCAGTTTTAAATTGTTCGGCGTCAATGCTTGGGCCGCCCGTTTTCCCTTTGCTCTTCTGGGTTTTCTCTCGATCGTTCCTCTCGGTTTTCTTTTTTGGCGATGGACACGAAATGCCGCAGTGACGTGGCTTTCCCTCTTTCTGTTTGCTTTTAATCCGTGGGTTTTACTTTATATTCGCCAATCCAAAACCTATCCGATCAATTTTTTTGGGATCGGCCTTCTGCTCCTTGGCTTTCTGAATTGGGAAGAAAAGAAAAAAGGAACTCTGCTTTATGCTGTTGGTCTGATTCTGCTTTTTCACGCCAATTATTTCATCTGTTTCTTAAGTTTGGGAGGACTTGCCCTTTACACCCTTTTCTTTGCTGAAGGAAAAGAAATCAAAATCCGCGCGCTCCTCACAACAATCGTTACCGTGGCCCTTTTCTGTCTCCCCTTTTTCCTCATCGGTTCTTTTGAAACACGCACCAACATGATGACGCACTTTCCAACGGTGGTTCAATATTTCAAAAAGTTTGGAACCCATCTCTTTTATTTCAACCGGCAGATTGTTCCTCTTATTCTGGTTTTTGTCTGGATTTATTGGTGGAGGACTTCCCAATGGTTTCTTGTTCAGAAGAAAACGCTTCTTCTGATCACCTGTATCGTTTTGGTCGGATGGTTTGGTGTTCCCATTCTTAATTTCGACGTTCTGCGATACGGCTTTCAGCTCTTTCCTCTTCTCTGTTTTTTGATGGCCGTCACTCTTCTACAAATTTACAAGAAAAACAAAATCGCTGGAGTCCTCTCGTTTGTGATTTTATGGGGAACCGGCCTCTTCCAAAGTTTTACGCTAATCAAACCGGAATGGCCCGCAATGAAAAATTATTATTTGAAAGAATATGCGGATCCCATCCAGATCATCCCCAAAATGGTGGCAGAAAAATGGAAGCCGGGTGAGTATGTTTATCTAAATAGCAGTCAACATGTCTGGCAGTTTTATTCGGACATTCCTTTGGCTTATATTGCAGAGCCTGAAAAAATTTCTCCAAAGGTTCCTCCTCTGGAAAAAAGATGGACCGACAGACAAGTCATTAGGTGGTGGATTGGTCCGGACCGGGTTGGCTTGGCTGAGGGACCGCATATCTCGGAAGAAGAAATAAAAAAAGAATGGGAGGCGGAGGGTCACGCTTATGAAATCATCGATACGCAAATCCCCGTGCTTAACTGGGATCTCAACTCCCCCATTCGCTACAAACATTTTCTGGAGCGCTTCGGAGACAGACCACCCCATGAAGAGACTATTCAACTTTTGCACCGGTTGAAATAGATGAGGTAAAAACAGCATGGGCGGCACCGAGCAGGTTTCCATCTCCGTCCAACGTGGATTGCAGGATGACGACTCGTTGGGCGAGATGATTGTAGGTGTTTTGACGCACTGCTTTTTTGCACGCCTCCATAAAATGGGGAAAAGCTTTGGCAATGCCACCGGCCAAAACATAATTTTCTATTCCGGTGATGCTGGCCAGATTGGCAATACCCACTCCAAGATATTTTCCAAACGTTTCCCAGAATTTTTTCGCTTCAAAATCGCCCGCAAGTGCCTGATCCGACAATTTTTCAGCCGTTGTTTCTTTAGGGACAGCTCCCGAAGAGGCATAGACCTCCCAACAACCTTTGTTCCCACACGCACACGCACGCCCACCCACTTCAATCACCATATGTCCCACTTCGCCCGCAAAACCTTGCGCGCCTTGCCAAAGCTTTCGATTCAAAACGAGCCCGCCTCCAATCCCCGTTCCCAATGTCAGCATAATAAAGGAGTCGAGATTCTTCGCCGTCCCCCGCCAAAGCTCTCCCAACGTAGCCATGTTGGCATCATTGTCGAAAAAAATCGGGCATGAAAATTTCTCCGAAAGAATTTTTGAAACGGGCACATCACGCCAAGAAGGAAAATGGGGAAGCTGATGGATCATCCCCTCTTTTTTGTTGCAGATGCCCGGAAGTCCCAATCCGATGCCGGACAAAGAATTCAAATGCGTGCCTGCGACGTTCTCAATTAAATTTGTCAAACGATTGAAAAATGGAAGCGGATCCCGATGAACTCCCACGGGTTCACTTTTTTTGGCGAGCAAACGACCCGATTCGTCGATCAGACCAACCCGGATATTCGTTCCACCAACATCCGCTCCAATTGCATAACGCATATTGTGACAGCGCTTAACATATGATAAGGAAAATTAAAAAGCAAAAAGCAAAAATTTTTTATTTTAATTTTTTTGATATGTGTTTTTAGTTTTTGATATTTGATTTTTGATTTCTAAAAAATATGGCCCAATTTTTAATCACCCCTGATGCCGTCACCGACGGCACTGTCACGCTCCATGGGGATGAAGCCAAGCATCTCGTCAAAGTTCTGCGCCACAAAGTGGGAGACACTCTTTTTTTGAGCGACGGCAAAAACCAATACAAGGCAAAAATCACCGACATCGGTTTTAAAGAGGCTTCGTTAAAAATTCTGGAACAACACGCGTTTGTTCAAAAAGCAAAACCGCCGACGCTTGCTATCTCCTTATTAAAACACGATCACTTCGAACTCGTTTTGCAAAAAGGCGTAGAGTTAGGCGTTGTGGAATTTCTCCCGTTTATTTCGGAGAGAACCATTCCCCACTATCATGAATCCGCAACGCCCAAAAAACTCGAACGTTTTCAAAAAATTGCCCGGGAAGCCGCCAAGCAATCGGGCGGTGTCGTCATTCCCAAAGTTCATGCGTTGCGGACTTGGCAGTCCCTGCTCCAAAATCTGAAAGATTTTTCGGACACGCTTCTTTTTTGGGAAGAGGAAGAAGAGGCCCACACATTTCATTCGATTTTCAAGGGGATCGATTCCTCCCAACTGCTGTTGGTAGTGGGGCCGGAGGGGGGATTTACTAAAGCAGAAGTGATGCAAGCGGAAAAAGCCGGCGCAAAAAGGGCAAGTCTCGGCCAACAGATTTTGAAATGCGAAACCGCGGCCCTTGTAACGATCACCTTATGCCAGTATGAACTGGGGAATATATGAAAATTTTTGCTCATCGCGGAGCTTCGGGGGAAGCCGCTGAAAATTCTCTCGAGGCAATTCAGAAGGCGATCGAAATCGGCGTAGATGGAATTGAGTTTGACTGCCTCCTCACCAAAGACAAAGTTCCTGTCGTCACTCACTATGATGATCTCCGCGTTCTTTTTAAGATCGAAGGATTTGTGCACGACAAGAATTGGCACGAGCTGGAACCTTTGGGAATACCAACGCTGACGGCGGTGCTGGAACAAATCAAACCCTCTTCTGTGTTGGCCATTTTCGATATCAAATCACAACCGAACCTCATGGAATCCTCTCCTTATATTGTTGCGGGACTGGCGCAAGAGATTCTCCCCTCCCACCGGATTCTCCTCACTTCCTTTTACTGGAGACATTTACGCACACTGAAAAAATTTTTTCCACGTCTGGAGCGGAGTTTGATTATCAGCAAAAGTGCTTTTAAACTTGTTCCTTTGGCGATTTTTGATAAATTCCTCGGGGTTCGGGCCATTCATCCTCTTATGACATGGCTCACACCAGAGTTGGTGCAAAAGTGGCATAAGAGGGGATTTAAAGTTCACGCATGGGTAGCCAATACGGCTGAAGAATTGAAACGATGTGAGGCATTAAAGGTCGACGGCGTTTTCACCGACAACGCCCGTTTCGCAAGAGAAGAATATGGCCGATGAAAATCAAACAAATCCGGACGACGCAACCGAGTTGGTCTCTCCCGAAGAATTGAAAGAGTCGGAGGAGGGATTTACAAATACCCTCGCAAAATGGGAAGCCGAAGATAAAGAAGAAGAGGAAGTGACTCCCATTTCGCAGATCGGGTTTCGCGTTGCTTCTCTTAGAGATCGCATGGCTTCGGGTCTTTTTGATTTTCTTGTCCTGTTTTACATCTACTTCGGCGCTCTATTGGGCTACAACTACATCATCTGGCGGGAGTTTCTGCGGCCCTTTCCGGCGCAAAGCAATCACGTTACTATTTTTCACGCCATTTTCCTTCTCTTTTGTTTTTTGTATTTTTTCATCAGCGAAGGAGTTTTTTTTACAAGTTTGGGGAAATTTTTCAGCAGACTTTCGGTCATCAAAAAAAATGGGGAATCCCCTTCGCTGTTTGCCATCATCCTGCGCAATTTTTTCAGACCTTTGGATTATCTCTTTCTGATTTTGCCGACGTGGATTCTTCTGGAAAAGTTGAAACTGCGACAGCGCATTGGGGATATTATTGCCGGAACAACGGTCCAGCAACACCGGCGCGCCCCCTCACAACACTTCACAATCTTCGGCAATACCGCTTCCGCCACCGTTCGCTTGATTACCGGCAGTATTGATCTTCTTTTCAGCGCCGCATGGATCGGCGGAATTTGTCTTTTGATCGACTATCAAAGACCCATCTTCAGTTTTCTCGTGATCCTCCTGCTTCCTCTTTTCTATCTACTCTGGCACGTTACTTGGGAAACTCTTTTTAACACAACCCTCGGTCAATGGATTTTCGGTTGTCAACTTTCACAGGAAGAGGGAGCCCCTGTCGGTTTCACGGAAGTCATGCTTCGTTCCTTTTTTAAACTGTTCGACACAAACCCGCTCGGTTGGGCGATTCTTTATTTATCCTCACACAATCAAAAACCATCCGATTTTGTCGCGGGAACTTTTGTGGTTTATGCGAAACGCTCGTGGAAAGTGGCAATCGGTGTTGTGATTTCTATTGCCGTCATTGCGGGTGTCTGGGCGGTGGGACTCACCAATCCAAGAAATTATCTCTCCCCTTTCTTTAAAATCGATTTTATTCCAAAAATTTTCACAATCCGAGTGGGAGGAAGAGCAGGATTGGCCCCGGTTCCCGGAGTTGCTCAAAATCTTTTCATCAGGCGATTTTCTTATGTCCTGCCCGACCGGACAACTCTGCGCCCAAGCGCCGAATACAAACCGGGCGAGACCATTTATTTTTCGTTTGATGTTACAGGTTTTACCGTGCGCAATAACGAAGCGTGGATTCAGGAAGATTTAACGGTTCAATATCCCGACAACGCGGTTGGCTTTAAGCAGGAAAACATTGTCGACTTCCATCAAATGCTTAAAAATCCCGAGATCCCTTTGGAAATTGTAAACACCCTTGCCCTCCCCCCAAACGCCCAACCCGGCCACTATACACTAGTCCTCATCCTCCACGACCGCTTCTCCGACCACCATCTAACAGAGCAAAGAACTTTCCTCGTGGCTCCTTAATTTTTTTTCCACTTGGCTCCGCGGCCCGCACCGGTTGATTGCAGTTTTCCATCGTGGCGCAATTTATTCAGAATAATCCGGATCATGTCTCTCCCAACCGACGGGCAGGCCCGTTCAACATCGGAAATACCAAAAGTCGAAGGCATGTTTTCCACGGCGGATTCAATCAGATTCGTCTTTGCCCCGCGCCCTTTGGTTATCATCCCAACCCGATCTTCCAGTTCCCGATACGCCATGATCAATGTAGATAAAAAATATTCCCACCATGGTTTTATGTCGTGTCTGCCTTCATGCCAATGTTGCGAGGAGCGATGCAAAACATCGTAATAAGATATCTTGGCATTCTCGATGATTCTTTCCAAACTGATATAGCGCGCAACTTCGTATCCCGCTTTGTGCAGAAGCAAAACAGTTAGCAGGCGGGATATGCGACCATTCCCGTCCATGAAAGGATGGATGCAAAGAAAATCCAGAATAATGGATGGAATGAGAATCAGCTTGCTGATTTTCCCTTCACTCCAATGTCGCTGAAATATTTTACAGGATTCTTCCATGTAATAGGGCGTCTCCTGCGAGGATACGGGAACAAATCTCGTGACCCAACGTCCCTCCGGCAATTTTTCCTCAATCGTATTGTCTCTCTGTTTCCAAATGCCCGCAGGAATTCCCGATGCCTTAAGCATATCCTCATGAAATTTTAGAATGGTTTTTGGCGTTAAATCTATCGAGTCAAATTGAATATGGATTTTTTCCAACACATTTCTGTAACCGATAATTTCCGCTTCGGATCTGTCTTTGGGTTTGCTGTGTTGCAACAGGATGGCTTTGAGTCGTTCGGGAACAACCGTGATTCCCTCTATTCTGTTGGAAGATTCGGAACTTTGTACTATGGCGGCCTGTTTTAAGGTTTCCAGAACCTGCGGCGTTTGCTTCGTATACAGGTCCTGTTTGCCCTTATATTCACCCAATGTTTGCATCATTTGACCCAAACCTATTGGTAGAGCATTTAACTCCAAGTAAGCGATATTCAACGATTTCATAACCCCTCCTCTTTCTATTACCACATTTATTACCACATTCTGTGTTTTATTACTACATTGTTTTTTTAGGATCGGGTAACAACTTTCGCGGGGAGATTGCCGATAATAAGAATGTATGGTGAACGTTGCTAAATTCTGGATTGAAGGGGTTTTAACCGTGGCCTATCCCGATTTCTCGAAGACGGGAGGAATCGATCTGGATGGCAACGGCGTCATTGAAGGCAATGAAGTTTTTGGGGATCTCAACGGTAACGGAATAGTCGGAGACCGTGATGATTACAAAACCTATCTTCGCAACAACCGCCCTGCTCTCTCCGCAAAAATTCCTTTTCTGAAGTGGGGCGAAAGACTCTCTGTTGACAACCGGATTCATCAACTCATGTATTGGTTGTCCGACTTGCATTCCGATGCGTTGATGCAATCGGCCTATCTTTTTATCGCAGATCGCGTCGCGGATGCCAATAAAACTCTTGGACCGCAACATCATTTACCACCGGAACAGGAATCACCTATTTATTATCAACTAATAAAAGGAGCCGGAATCGTTTTTGAAAGTCAAAAGGATCCTTCATTAATCACCAACATAGCCAGCAGACAACTGGATTGCGACACATCGAGTTTTGTTGCCATGGCAATGGGAGATGAGCGGGGAGTGACCCTACAAGCAGTGAAGGCTCCAGAACATCTTTTTTTAAGAGGAAAAAGAGAAGATGGCGGAGAATTTAATGTTGATTTTGGCGATTTGACATCTAACGAAGAATATCTCCGCCCCCCTTATAACGTCACTCCGGAACAAATTCAAAATGAGGTCTATCTTCAAACCTTGGATGACAAACAATTAGAAAACGAATTCCTAATCATGCGTGGTATTGTTCTCGGAGAACTGAACCGAAACAAAGAAGCCTTGGCTGCTTATGATCGAGCCATTGCCATCGATCCAAATTTTGCCTCTGCCCATTCCAACCGTGGTAATGCTCTCTCAGAACTTGGCCGAAACAAAGAAGCCTTGGCTGCTTATGACCGAGCCATTGCCATCGATCCAAATTTTACCTTAGCCCATTCCAACCGTGGTGTTGTTCTCAGAGAACTGAACCGAAACAAAGAAGCCTTGGCTACTTATGACCGAGCCATTGCCATCGACCCAAATTTTGCCTTTGCCCATTTCAACCGTGGTAATGCTCTCTCAGGACTTGGCCGAAACAAAGAAGCCTTGGATGCTTATGATCGAGCCATTGCCATCGATCCAAATTTTGCCTCTGCCCATTTCAACCGTGGTAATGCTCTCTCAGGACTTGGCCGACGTGAAGAAGCTTTGGCGGCTTTTAAAAGGGCCCACGAACTGGATCTTCGCCCCCACTTTTAAGCCTCCGCATCCGCTTCTGGTGGAATAATATTTGACTTTTCCCCGGACGCAACTTTACCCCTCTTTAAAGCCGATAATAGTAATGGAGGTCGATGTGTTTTAATGGCTTGTCTTTGAGGGACCAAAAACTTTATAATTTGAATGAGTTATGAATAATCCTGTGAACAATAAGAAGATTTCGGAGCATATGCTGGCTTTTTTTGAGGCGCAGAAGAACCTTAAAAAGTCGGACAAGGGTTTTAACAAGCTCCTCCATAATAAAGTAAACGTCGCCAAACCAATTCACAATATCCCTCATCACCGCGCCAAACCCCAGAGCATTACAATGGGGCAAGCGCAAAAATTGGCCAAATATGCGCCCATCATTCGCGATTGCGCGCAGAGACATAACATTCCCGTGGAGCTGATTTGCGGAGTGATTTTGCAAGAGTCGGGCGGAAATGTTCGCGCTCACTCCCCTGCCGGAGCCAAAGGACTGATGCAACTGATGCCGCAAACGGCCCGCCGTTTCGGCGTTACAAATTCTTTCGATCCACGCCAAAATATCGAAGGGGGAACGAAATATCTCCGATGGCTCTTCGATCATTTCAAAGGAAATGTGGAGCTAACTCTCGCTGGCTATAACGCCGGAGAACACAATGTCGAAAAACACGGGATGCGCATCCCCCCTTTTCGCGAAACCCAAAATTATGTCCCCAGTGTTTTGGGCTACGCACTGGCAATGGTCCAAATGTTACGCCAACCCCAAGGTCAAACCGTCCCACCGCCCAACGCAAAATTGGCATAGACGAAATTAAAATTAAAAATCAAAAAGCAAAAAGCAAAAATTAAAAACACAAACCAAAAAGCAAAAATTTTTTATTTTTGATTTGTGTTTTTGATATTTAATCTTTGGTTTTTTATTTTAATTTTGGTCTGTGTTTTTAATTTTTGCTTTTTGATTTTTAATTTTAAAGTCTATTGACAGCCCCGCACTGAGCGTATAGCTCATGCCCGTGATTTATCTCGATAATAACGCCACAACCAAACCGCATCCTGATGTTTTGTCAGCCCTGCTTCCTTTTTATACCGAACTGTGGGGCAATCCTTCCAGCATTCACCATTTTGGATCTCAGGTTACAAAACATGTTGACCACGCCCGCGACCAGGTCGCGCGCCTCATTGGGGCGCAAAAATCCAATGAAATTATTTTCACGAGCGGCGGAACCGAAGCGAACAATCTGGCCATTCGCGGCGCATTACAAGCCAATCCCAAAAAACGACACATTATTACAACACAAGTAGAACATTCCTCCGTTTCGTCTCTCTGTCACGAACTCGAGAAAGAAAATTTCAAAATCACTTATCTTCCCGTTCAATCCTCCGGAGCCCTTCATCTGGAAGATCTTAAAAAAGCGATACGAAGCGACACCGCCCTTGTGTCCATTATGTGGGCGAACAATGAAACCGGGGTTCTTTTTCCCGTCGAAGAAATCGCAAAAATTTGTGAGGAAAATAAAATTCCGTTTCATTCGGATGCCATTCAAGCTGTCGGAAAAATTCCTGTCGATTTGCAAAAGGCGCGCGTTTCTCTGTTGACTCTCGCGGGACACAAACTTCACGCACCCAAAGGCGTTGGAGCGCTTTATGTCCGTCGCGGTACACAGATCAAGGCGCAACTTGTTGGCGGAAGCCAAGAGCGAAGCCGAAGAGCGGGCACCGAAAATGTGGCCGGCATTATCGGACTGGGAAAAGCCTGCGAACTTTCCCAGAAGCGTCTGGCCCAAAATGGTTGTCAAACAAGCGAATTGCGAAATTCTTTTGAAACTCATCTTAAAGATAAATTTGGATTTGTTCAGATTAACGGAAAAGAAGGACCACGCCTTCCAAACACGTCCAGTATTACTTTTGAGGGATTGGATGCCGAAACAATTTGCCTCTTATTGAATGAAGAAGCGATCGCTGTTTCCACCGGTTCCGCTTGCAGTGCCGGCTCACTTGATCCTTCCCATGTTTTAAAAGCGATGGGGTTTTCTCAAAAGAGATCCAAAGGAACGGTCCGGTTTTCTTTGAGCTTTGAAACAACCAATGAAGAGATCAATCAAACCATCACCGTTTTGGAAAAAGTCCTCCGTCGCCTGAAAAAATAAGATTTATTTCCCAGATTTTTCCGGTTTTTTTAGGGGGGTCGAGGGTGTGGTTTTTTCAGAAGTTTTTTCGGAGGAGGTATAACCATCTTTATACCATCCCCCACCTTTGAGTTGAAAACCGGAAAGCGAGAACTTCTTCTCCAATTTTCCCCCGCAGGCAGGACAAATCGTCAAAAGAGGTTCATTTATCTTTTGAATGATTTCGTGGTGTTTGCCACAAGCAACACAACCATATTCGTAAATAGGCATGGCGGGGATATATACAGCCAACAGAGATTGTCAAGGAGGCGGGAATAGCATTTGACTTCATTTTGCTTTTTGTCTATGAGCACCCCCTCATGTCAAAACAACAAAAAACATTTACGTTGAAATCCGGAGAGGTACAGCGCCAGTGGTGGATCATTGATCTGGAAGGAAAAACACTGGGCCGCGCCGCCACCAAGATTGCCGATGTTTTGCGCGGCAAGAACAGAGCCACCTACACACCCAATGTTGATGGTGGAGATTTTGTGGTTGCCATCAATGCCGACAAAATCAATCTCACCGGCAAAAAATGGGACGACAAAATTTATTACCGCCATACGGGATTTCCCGGAGGCATCAAACAACACACTGCCAAAGAATTGCAGGTAAGACACCCAGAAGCTATTTTGAAAAAAGCAGTCAAAGGAATGCTCCCGAAAAACTTTTTGGCCGACAAATTAATTCAAAAATTAAAAGTCTATGAGGGAGACTGCCACCCACATACCGCTCAAAACCCAACTCCGTTAAAATAATTTATGACAACAAAAGCGAAAAAAGAATTTACAGCGACTGGAAGACGTAAAACCGCTATTGCACGTGTCCGCCTCCTTCCCGGCACCGGCGAAATCAATGTAAACGGTAAGGGTCTTACCCAATATTTTGGTCATGAAAGTTTTCAGTTGGCTGTCCAACAGCCTTTTAATGTCACTGGCACTGAAGGCAAATACAATGTCAGCGCCATCTTGGTTGGCGGAGGCATTTCCGGACAGGCAGAAGCATTGCAACATGGCATCTCCAGAGCCCTCATTGACATGAATCCCGATCTGCGCAAGCCGCTCAAAGTCTCCAGCCTTTTGACCCGGGACCCCAGAGAAAAAGAACGCCGCAAAGTGGGATGCAGAAAAGCACGCAAACGCCCACAATATTCGAAACGTTAAAAAAATGGACGATGGACCATTGACCGTGGACCATGGACCGTGTTAATGACATTTCCCGTGCCGCCCAATCAAAAAACAAAATTCATTTTTGTCACGGGGGGAGTGGTCTCTTCGCTGGGCAAGGGCATTGCCGCCGCATCCATTGGCGCCCTGCTTGAAAACCGCGGTCTTAAAATCACACTCCAAAAATTCGATCCTTACATCAATGTTGATCCCGGAACCATGAATCCCTTCCAACACGGAGAGGTCTTTGTTACCGACGACGGTTCCGAAACAGACCTTGATCTGGGTCATTATGAACGCTTCACCAGCGCCAAAATGACACGGCGAAACAATTTCACGACCGGCAAAATCTACGACACCGTTATCCAGAAAGAGAGACACGGCGATTATCTGGGTCACACTGTTCAGGTCATCCCCCATATCACCGATGAAATCAAAGCCTCTATTATGAAAGTTGCGGGCGGAGTGGATTTGGTCCTTATTGAAATTGGTGGAACGGTCGGGGATATTGAAAGTCTTCCTTTTCTGGAAGCCATCCGCCAATTCAAAACCGATGTCGGAGAAGAAAATGTGCTTTATGCCCATGTCACACTGGTTCCCCACATCGATGCCGCCGGAGAATTAAAAACAAAACCCACGCAACACAGCGTTCAAAAATTAAGAGAGATTGGTATTCAGCCCGACATTCTTTTATGCAGAACCGACCGCGATCTTTCAAAAGAAATCCGCGCCAAGATTTCGCTGTTCTGCAACCTTCCCGCCAATTGCGTATTCTCTGCCAAAGATGCAAAAAGTATTTACGAAGTCCCTCTCAATTTTCACGAGGAAGGGGTGGACGAAAAAATTGTCGAACTCCTGAATATCTGGACGCGCACACCCGACCTTAAAGAATGGAAAACCCTCACCGAAAATATCCGCAACCCTCAAGGAGAGGTGCACATTGCCGTTGTGGGAAAATATGTGCACCTGAAAGATTCCTATAAAAGTTTAAACGAAGCTCTGTGTCATGCCGGATTTGCAAATAAGGTGCGCGTTTGTCTTGATTACATTGATTCCGAAATGATTGATGAAAAAGCATCGTGGGAAACGTTAACAAAAGCTCACGCCATTTTGGTTCCCGGTGGTTTTGGAGAAAGAGGCATTGAGGGAAAAATCAAGACGATCCGTTACGCCAGAGAAAATAAAATTCCCTTCTTCGGTATTTGTCTCGGCATGCAACTCGCCGTAATTGAAATCGCAAGAGATTTATGCAAACTGGAAGGCGCCAACAGCACCGAATTTGATCCCAAAACACCCTACCCCGTCATCGATATCATGACGGAACAAAAAGCGGTTCTCAACAAAGGTGCAACCATGCGTCTGGGGTCTTATCCCTGCAATATTGAAAAAGGGACAAAGGCTTTGGAAGCTTATGAAGAAAAAGAAATCAACGAAAGGCACAGGCATCGTTACGAATTCAACAACCAATTCACAAAAAATTTATCTGACGCAGGACTCAAAATTTCAGGAGTTTGTCCCACGACGAATCTTGTTGAAATCATGGAACTGACCGATCACCCATGGTTTTTGGGGTGTCAATTTCACCCCGAATACCGTTCCAAACCGATGAATGCCCATCCCCTCTTTTCCCATTTTATTCAAGCAGGACTTGCTTTTGCCAAGAGGCGGAACTGGACAAACCAAAAAACCGGAGAACCCAAAGTCGTCTCGAGACAGGCATCACCTATCGCAAAAATCAAGAAAAAAAGTTTCTCTGACAGGGCTTGAGAAGATTGACTTATGTTTCATTTCCACTCTATCATTGGGTTGCCTTGATTGGCGTAATTGCTTTTGCAAGTGTCATCCTGAGCGGAGCGAAGGATCTCCCGATTGGATTCTTCGCCTGCGGCTCAGAATGACGTGCTCTGGAGTTTGTTATGGCTCTTGAAATCAAACAAAGCATGAAGCTCTCACAGCAACTGGTTGTAACCCCCCAGTTGCAACAAGCAATCAAACTATTACAACTCTCCCGTCTTGAATTAGCCAATCTCGTCCAAAAAGAACTCGTTGAAAACCCGTGTCTTGAAGAAGAAGATGAGGAAAGCGAAACACAAAAATTGCAGGCGGAAGATGAATCCCACGGCGAACAACTTGAAAAAGCAAAAGAAGAAGATAAGGGACACGAACATCTCTCCGACGAAATCGGAAATAAAGACGGCGAATTAAAAGAACCGGCCAATTTCGATTGGGAAAATTATATTGAAAGCAATAATATCCCCTCCTACACCTTTGAACGCAAAACAGATGGAGACGATCTCCCCACCTACGAAAACACCCTCACAAGAACAGAGACACTTCAAGATCACCTTTTCTGGCAGTTGGGTCTTTCCGGTTTGAAGGGAATCGAGGCAAACATTGCCGAGGAGATTCTTGGCAACATCAATGAAGACGGTTATCTTCAGGCAACCGTTCAGGAAATTGCTGAAAGAACCCACGCGACAAAAGAACAAGTAGAGGCTTGCCTCAAAAAAGTTCAAACTTTCGACCCCATCGGCGTTGCCGCCCGAGATTTAAAAGAATGTCTTCTTTTGCAATGTGCCCACATGGGCGGCGACGAGGCAAAACTTTTAACGAAAATTATTGAGAATCACATGGGAGATTTGGAGCGACACGATTACAGACAAATATCAAAAACATTGGGCATCTCGTTTGAACATGTTCAGGAAATTGCGAAAGTCATTCATCAGCTTGATCCAAAACCGGGTCGAGCCTACTCCAATGCGGAACCGCAATACATCACTCCGGATGTTCATGTGCAAAAAATGGGAAAAGAATATGTCGTTTTCCTCAACGATGATGGACTTCCCAAACTAACTGTCAGTCCGCTTTATCGACGCGCCATCATGGCGGGAGAAACCGTGGGCAATCAGGCCAAGGAATATATTCAGGACAAATTGCGCCAAGCCTTGTGGCTCATCAAAAGCATTCACCAACGCCAACGCACTTTATATAGGGTAACAAAAAGTATCGTCAAATTTCAGAAGGAATTTTTCGACAAAGGGACAACGTCTCTTAAACCAATGGTTCTAAAAGATGTCGCAGAAGATATCGGCATGCATGAATCCACCATCAGCCGTGTGACCACCAACAAATATGTTCATACGCCACGCGGTATTTTTGAACTCAAATATTTTTTCAATTCCAGCCTTGGAAATAACGAAGGAGAAGGGATTGCTTCTGAAGTGGTCAAAAACCATCTCCAAAAATTGATCGCCCAAGAGTCGCCTCAGAAACCTTTGAGCGATCAGGAAATAACAACCATTTTAAAAACCCAACATCATGTTGACATTGCAAGGCGAACTGTGGCCAAATACCGCGAAGTTTTGGGGATACTCCCCTCCTCCAGAAGAAAGAGGCAAATCTAATGGAAACAACATTCACGTTCCGCAACATCAACGCAAGCGATGCTCTCAAAACCCACACGTTGGACAAATTAACCAAACTCGGAAAATATCTTGTTAAGCCAACTCAAGCCCACATTATTTTCGGCGTGGAGCGTTTCAATCATGTGGTCGAGGTAACTCTTAACGCCAATGGCATCCAATATATCAGCCATGAGAAGAGCGAAGACATGTATACCTCCATCGACAAAGCCGTGGCAAAATTGGAACGCCAGCTCAAAAAATACAAAGAACGCCTCAAAGAACATAAATCCTGAAAAAAGCGGTCAGCAATCAGCGGTCAGCTTTCAGCTTTGAAATAATTAAATTTTCATTTTAAAAAGCTGTTGCCTTTATTTGTCTTTTTAGACTAGACTCCCGCCCCCAAAAGGAAACACATTCTTTTTTCATGAAACTTGCAGACACTTTATCGAAAGATTTGATTTTGCCCGACTTGGTTTCCCAAAACAAAGTCGACTGCCTGATGGAATTTGCTCAGGCCGCCGCGAAGGCTTATCCGGAATTAAAAAAAGATGATATCGCCCATGTCCTGCTGGAAAGGGAAAAACTCGGCTCCACAGGAATACAAGACGGCATCGCCATCCCTCATGGCAAAATGAAACAACTTTCAAAAATCATCATGATTTTTGGACGCAGTTTGAAGGGAATTGATTTTCAAGCCTACGACAACAAACCAACCCATCTCTATTTTGTATTATTGGCTCCGGAAGATGCCACGACGGAACATCTCAAATTGCTGGCCCGCCTTTCCCGATTACTCAAAAGCCCAACCTTAAGAGAGAAAATGCTCAAAGCCGAAGACGCCTTGGCCCTCTACAAAATTCTGTGCGACGAAGACGAAAAAATCTAAAATGGATTCATTGACACGACAGTGGGTTGAACGGGCGGAGTATGATTTGAAGAGCATTTCTCACGTCCTCAAAGGCGGGCGATACTTGTACGTTGCGTTTATGTGTCAGCAGTCGCTTGAAAAAATGTTGAAAGCCGTTGTAGCATCACATGGCAAAGCGCCGCCATTTGTTCACAATCTTGTGCGCTTGGCCCAAGATGCACAATGTTATGATGAGATGAGCGAAGAGTTTCGTGTGCTACTGGCTGATTTGAATCCATATTATATCAAAGCACGTTATGGAGAATACAAGCAGGCTTTATCCAAAGTTTGCACAGGCCTAAAGGCAAAGTTTTTTTTTAAAAAAACACAGGAACTGTCAAAATGGTTAAAACAAAAAATCAAGTAATAAGTATCGTTCGCCGGTATGTAGGGGAGGTTGCAAAACAGTATAAAGTCAGCAAGGTGATATTGTTTGGCTCCTATGCCACAGGCTCTGCCAAGTCGCATAGTGATATTGATCTCGTAATCGTGTCACCCGATTTTCGCAAGAAATCTGAAATGGAAATTCTTGAAAATTTGTCACGTATAGCGGCCAAGGTTTCACCATTGTTAGAGGTTTTGGCAATGACTCCGGAGGATCTTAAATCGCCCGATCCCCGTTCCTTTTCCTATCAGGTAAAGCGTACAGGTCTGTCAATTGCCGCATAAGTAATTTTTAAAAATTTTAAAATCTAATTTAAAGTTGACAGGGACTTCCGACCCCGATAGGCAATCCGTCTATTGCAAAGGCTGTTTTCTACTATCCAAAATTATTTGAAACGGCTTTTTTATCAATCAGGGAGGAGGCCCCTAATGAGCAGTCGTTATCTTTTCAGTTCCGAGTCGGTCACAGAAGGACATCCCGACAAAGTTGCAGACCAGATTTCAGACGCGGTACTTGATGCCATCCTGGCGCAGGATCAAAAAGCTAGGGTTGCGTGTGAAACGTTAGTCACAACAGGACTGGCTTTAATTGCCGGCGAAGTTACCACCAATTGTTATGTCGACATTCCCGCCGTGGCACGAAAAACAATTCAGGAAATTGGTTACACCGATGCCGCTTACGGATTTGATTATCAAACCTGCGGTGTTTTGGTAACACTCGACAAACAATCTCTGGATATTGCCCAAGGTGTTAACGAAGGAGAAGGACTTTTTAAAGAACAAGGTGCGGGAGATCAGGGTTTGATGTTTGGTTTCGCCTGCAATGAAACTCCCGAACTCATGCCGGCTCCCATCACATGGGCTCACAAAATCACACGCCGTTTGTCTGAGGCAAGAAAGAGCAAAGCGCTCCCCTTCCTCCGACCAGACGGCAAATCACAAGTCACAGTCCGTTATGAAAACAACAAACCGGTCGCCATTGAAACGGTGGTTGTTTCCACACAGCACAGCCCGGATGTTTCTTACGATGATCTGAAAGAAGGAATTCTCTCGGAGGTTATCAAAAAATCTCTTCCGCTCGAACTTCTGGACAAAAATACAACCTATCTTATCAACCCCACGGGTCGCTTTGTTGTTGGGGGCCCACAGGGAGATTGCGGACTGACCGGTCGCAAAATCATTGTCGATACCTACGGCGGTATGAGCGCCCACGGCGGCGGCGCCTTCTCCGGAAAAGATCCTAGCAAGGTGGACAGAACCGCCTGCTACATGGCCCGCTACATCGCAAAAAATATCGTGGCCGCGGGAATTGCGGAGCGTTGCCAAGTTCAACTGGCCTACGCCATCGGTTATGCCGATCCTATTTCCCTTTATGTCACAACATTCAACACCTCCAAAACTCCGGAGGATAAAATTGCGACAGCCGTTCGTGAAATCTTCCCATTGAAACCGGCCGGAATGATCCGTCATCTGGATTTGCTGAAACCCATTTACAGGCAAACGGCCTCGTTTGGACATTTTGGCAGACCCGAATTCACATGGGAAAAAACAGACAAAATTAACGATTTACGCCGCTTATGCGGACTTTAAAAAGGACCATGGACTATGGACCATGGACTACGGACTAAAAGAAAGAGAGCAAAAAAAATGGCGCACTATGACATTAAAAATCCACAGTTGGCGAATGATGGCAAAAATCGCATTGAATGGGCATCCCAGACAATGCCGGTGTTGACTCAAATCAAACAGCGTTTCGAAAAAGAAAAACCGCTGAAAAATTTGAGATTGGCGGCCTGCCTTCATGTCACCACAGAGACCGCTTATTTAATGCAAACTCTCAAAGCGGGTGGTGCCGAAATTGTGTTGTGTGCCTCCAACCCTTTGAGTACGCAAGACGAAGTCGCCGCATCGTTGGCTGTCAACGACAATATTCCCGTGTTTGCCATCAAAGGTGAAGACGACCAGACCTACTATCGCCACATCATGGCGTGTCTGGAGTTCAATCCGAAAATGACTATGGATGACGGCGCCGATGTTGTTTCCACCATTCACTCCAAAAAACCGGAACTCATTGCAAACATCATCGGTGGCACCGAAGAAACGACAACCGGTGTCATTCGCCTCACACAAATGGCGAAGGAAAAGGTTTTGAAATATCCCATCATTGCCGTGAACGACGCCCAGACAAAACATTTTTTTGATAACCGTTACGGTACGGGCCAAAGCACACTCGATGGAATTGTTCGCGCAACAAACCGTTTGCTGGGGGGAACCACTTTCGTGGTCGCTGGTTACGGTTGGTGTGGACGCGGGCTCGCCATGCGCGCGCATGGCGCCGGTGCCAACGTCATCGTCACCGAAATCAATCCATTGAAAGCTCTGTAAGCATTGATGGACGGTTTACGCGTCATGACCATTACCGAGGCCGCCCCTCTTTGTGATTTTTTCTGCTCCGTAACCGGAAACATACACGTAATCCGCAAAGAACATTTCGAAAAAATGAAAGATGGCGCCAT
>JACRBV010000149.1 GCA_016213065.1 Deltaproteobacteria bacterium | reverse complement strand
TGTTTCGTGTACCAATCAATCACTATTACAAGATAAACCCACCCAAATGACGGAACCATAAATTTAGTCATGTCTGTGCCCCAAAACTGATTTGGTCCGTCCGCTTGAGGCTTATCCCTTAAAGGCCGCTCCGGCTTAAATCTCTTCTGCCTTGCCAATAAACCTTCCTCTTTCATCAACCTCTTTATGCGCTTCTTACCTACATTGATTTTTTTGCGATGCTTCAGATATGCATGCACCCGCCGATATCCCCAAAACGGGTGTTGCCCGACTATCAACTTTATCTCTCCAACTAATCGCATATCAATCTCACCGCGCATTTTTGTTGTAGTAGTAATAATTGGAACACCGTTTTTATAGTACCAACTTGACCGGTGAACATCAAACGACTCACAGGCTACTTTTATCGGCCCCCCTGATTTTATCATCTCGCGAACCATATCTAACCTCTGCGCTACAGTGCATCCGGAAACGTTTTTTTTAAAATCTCGCATTGGACGGTTAACCGTCCAATGACTTTTTCGTACTCCGACACCCTTCGCACAAGCTCCATATTTGGTGATTCATTTTTTCCAGATAAACCGCGTTTGCCGCCTTCAAGAAATACATCTCTCCATTTGTAATAGAGCGAGTCGGAAATCCCGTGTTTGCGACACATCTCGGCTATTGAACCGGCGCTCTTGAGCCCCTCCAAAACCACAGCCAACTTCGTTTCCTCCGTGTGTTTGTTCTTTGGCATTTGTCACTCCTTTTTGACCGCTTCTCTCCACCATCCAACTGTCGCTGTCAACTGGGGTGCAGTATACTTCTTCGTCCAGCGCGCATCTGTATCTTTTTGACTCAACTTGTTTTTATTCTTTCCAAACTCTATGGGAATTGCGCCTTTTTTGATCGCTTCATTATCCTCATGTCTGTTTCTCTGTCGCGGCACATCTACAAAACTGGCATCGATTATTTTGCCTTCCTGTCCCACAAGACCAACTTCCAGTAAATGTTTTTCAAAACACTTAAATAACCTCTCCACTCCATCACCAAAACTCAAACTCTCTTTGAAATCCCAGATCGTGTTCTTGTCAGGAACAGTATCTGCCAGCGTGAAACCCAAAAACTTCTGGAACGTGAGTCGATCGTTGATCTGAAATTCCGTCTGCTCCTCCGATAAATTGTAATACCTCTGTAACACCAAAATCTTGAACATCATCACAACATCATAACGAGGCCGCCCTCCAGGCCCGGCTGCCTCCCTTTGAAGCAACTTCTCAATCTCCGAACGAAACATCTCCCAATGGACGCGTTCATCTAACTTCCACATCGGGGATGACTTCTCGCTCAACTTTGCCATGCGGTTATAATAGTCAAACAACCCGGGCTCTTGTCTTTCTATGGTTTTTGTCATGCCTTCTTGTATCATATTTTCACAAATTATCAAAATCGCACATGACCGCAAAGCCAGCATTATCAAGTATTGAAGGGATTTTATTTTATGCAAAATAAACCTCACGATTCGTCGCCCATAGATAAAAATACGCCAGTTATTCCGAATGAGGGTTATCCACAACACTTCGTTACGGGACACTTACGGTCCCGTAACGAAGTGCTGTGGATAACCCGCCGCATCTGCAACAGCGTGACCGTTCGATCGCTGGCCGAGGGTTTCATTTTGATGCACTGAAAGTGAGTTGCCCACAAAGTCATGTCCATCCGCCAGCTTGAGCTATCCTTGGGGCTCGCGGACGGACAAACATGACTCTATGGATAACTCACCAAGCAAGGTAACACCTCAAAATCCACATCATGTAATAAATCATCAAATCAACGACTTCCCTTATAAGCGCTTTTGACGTTAAACAATCTTCGCATGAGTCAGGTCGCCCGCAGACGACCCACTCAAATCACCACCAAATTACCAACATTCATTAGGCAGGTTTCCGGATGTGCCCTTAAGAATTCAAAATACCTGCAAGACTGCTCTGAAAATGATCGTGGCCAAGGCCCCCAAAAAGAACCATGTCACTCGCTTCTTCCAGAGGTTCGAATCCGGGACATAATAGATTCCGACGGGTCTGATTTTAGGCTGCATCCGGTCCGCCTTTCACTGGTGGAGTGGAAAACTCTATTTTCACAGTTGTGGGAGATATTTTTTGATCTGGACTAAATTCCCGCGTAATTTCCTTGGCAAGAACGGGAAGAATTTTCTCAAGCAAGGTCTCCAATTTGATGTTGAAGGCCTTGGCAATGGCCATGAGAGAGAGCGCACTGATTGTTTTGTATTTTC
>JACRBV010000148.1 GCA_016213065.1 Deltaproteobacteria bacterium | reverse complement strand
GACCAATTTCCAGCGCCTGAATGTAATCGGCATCAAAATGCATCGCCTCTTCATTTCCTTTGTGCAAAATTTCCACCTGCGCACGGAAGCGTCCTGCCTGATCTTCCGGGTCATTGAGTTCATTAAAACCATTGGCAATTTCACGCCCGTAAATGAAAAGTTCAAAGCGGTCGGCGACATTCGGATTTGCGTCGTTGCGCCGCGCCAGAGGAGACACTTCAATTGGAAATTCTGTGATGAAGGTCGGTTGAATCAGTTTTTCTTCCACTTTTTCTTCAAACACATCAACCATTTTTTCCGGCGAAAGTTTGGAAGGATCAATCTGTGCAAATTTCTGCACCGCTTCTTTCATCGTAAAGCGGGCAAACGGCGCCTTAAAATGAAGCGTTTCTTCCTGATAAGCCACGTCTGTTTTCCCCAAGGTGCTCCGCGCCAACTGTTCAAAAAGTTCTTCGGTTAAGTGCATCAGGTCTTCAAAATTCGCGTAGGACTGATAAAATTCGAGCATCGTGAATTCGGGATTGTGTTGTGTGGAAATTCCCTCGTTTCTGAAATTACGGCCGATTTCAAAAACTCTTTCGAGTCCCCCCACCACGAGGCGTTTTAAATAAAGTTCCGGCGCCACGCGCAGAAAAAGTTGCATGTCGAGTTTGTTATGATGCGTGATAAACGGTTTGGCCGTGGCACCGCCCGGAATGGAGTGCATCATCGGAGTTTCCACTTCCAGAAAATCCCGTTTCACAAAAAAATCGCGGAGCACCTGCAACACTTTGGAGCGGATGATAAAAGCGTTGCGCACATCCGGGTTGACGATCAAATCGACGTATCTCTGACGATAACGGGATTCGACATCTTTGAGTCCGTGCCATTTTTCAGGCAGGGGGCGCACTGTTTTGGACGCAATTTTGAACAGAGTGGCCTTCAGGGTCAGCTCCTTGGTTTTAGTCCTGAAAAGAGTCCCTTTTGCCCAGACGAAATCTCCCATCTCCACTTTTTTGAAAATTTCAAAGTTCTCATCGCCAAGAGCCGGTTTTTCAACGTAAATTTGAAGCTGACCCGTGTAATCTTTTACTTTAAGAAAGGCCGCTTTTCCGAACGAACGGAGCAACAGCACCCGCCCGGCGATAGCGAATTCCTCTTTGAGCGCTTCCAACTCCGGACCCTCTTTTGTGCCATGGGCCTCAAGAATCTGCTTCGCTGTATGGGTGGGTTTTATATTTTGGGGATACGGAGAAACATTTTGCGCGCGCAACTCCTCAACTTTTTTTCGCCTCTGCTCTATATAAACATTTTCTTCCGCCATGAGGGGCCATTAGGTAACTTTTCATCCCCTTCTCGTCAAGGAGAAGTCACGTCGTCTGAAATATTTGGGTTAACTCAGGAAACTCGGTGACAAAGGATTTTGTGACAGAAGCGAGGCCTTCGCTGGGTTTGCCTTGAGCGTTTTTAAATTCTGTTTTGTAACTGAAATACAGCGTCAGGAATTTTTTGGACCGCTCATCCCGTCCCGCATCTTTTCGTCCGTCCCAATGGATTGAAAGATTTTCCTCGGCCCAGTCTATCAGGTTTTGCAGGCGTTCCTCTCTATCTGCGCCCATTGCGATGTAAATTTGGTCTTTCGCATCCAAGCCACCTCCAAGAAACATAGCAAGTAGAGATATTCCACCTGTTGCCAACGCACCTGTCGATGCCCTAGCACCAACAAGAAAAACCTTACCTCCCGTTAATATCCGCGACCCTGCAGTTGCAATTTTTGCTTCAGTCGCCAGACCGGCATCGCCGATTGCGAACATGCCTCTTTTGAGCAGTGCTCGTGCGGCTTCATCAAAGGCATGAACGGCTTTTTTTCCGTATCTCATTTCGAGGATTTTTTTCACAAAGACAAAGAAAGCATAGCCACCCGCTCCTTCACCTGCAATTCGAACTCCGAGCCTTCCATAAGGGTTTTCAATTCCGACACGGGATGAAGCTTCATCTGCAAGTCTGGCCAAAGGGTCAGCAACTTGTCTGGCAAGTAGCGCCGAAAGCGGTCCCACTATCGGAAAAGCGTAAAATGCGATGCCTGCACCACCCAGACCGGCGGCAGTGAATCCATCATCGCTCAACCAGCCCCTCATATTTAGAGCGGCGGCGACGTATGCGGTCCCCAGCAATCCCGTGATCTGCAATGCGCCCTCTGCAATCGCTACGCGCTGAACTTTTGCGCCACCGACTTTTCCATCGGGCTCACCAGAAGTGCCACCTTTTTTTGCGGCACTCGCACTTCCCGCGGAGGATGGAGGTTTTCCGGAAGGTGGACGAAGCGGGGCTTTGGTTTCAATAAATTCTCCAGCAACCTGCATTCTGGGTAATTTATAGTCCGCTTCAATAGCATCTAAACGGTTCGCCACATCAGGCGAACTAAGCATGTAGCGAAGGGCATTCAGTGCGGCAGATTTTAAACCCGGATATTGTGCAAGGAATTGATCAAAATTTCCAAGAGCAGAGCGAGCCCTGCCCGGATTGGAATTTTTTTTGCGGAACAACCCCTTTCGCGGGTTTTCAGCCAACACCAAAACAATGTCCGCCCGAATTCCAGCCCTTACGCTTTGCACCATGGCCGATATTGCAGTTGCATAATCGCCTGAAGTCGCGGCCGCCATGGCTTCTGTTGCAAACTGGCCCATGGCTTGATTGAACATTTTGCCTTCATAAAATGTTTGCCCTGTAGTGGCGGGAGTTTCCGGCGGGGCTTGACGGATGGGTAATATTGGCGTCACCGGCGATGCTTGAGGAACAGGTTTGACGGGTGGAGGTTGTACTGGAATCTCTTGGAACCATCCCCTAACGCGATTTACCACTAATTGAGCCATGGCAAGTGATGCATGATCCGGATTTGTGTGGCTAAAGGCATCAATCGCTTTTTGCGCCGGATCCAAGACTGCTCTCTTTACACTGTTTGGATCGGTGGTCTGAGTCTGCACCAAATCAAATGCCTGTCGAAAAAATTTTGTGGCGTTACCCATATCCCTCATGAAGAGATAAACCTGAGCCGTTTCAGCCAAGGCCGAAATCTGTGGACGATAAAATTTAAAATATCCGTATAGCGAAGCGGCTTTCGCCATTGCCGCTATTGCGAAACGAGGATTACCGGCGGCAAAAGCTTTTCTTCCCAACTTCAGAACAGCATCCGCTCTTTGTGCGCGTGCCGTCTGTAGTTCCTGTGGTAAAGTTCGATCAGGGAACAAACGATTGACGACATCAAGAAAGATATCAAGGTTGATCGTAATAGAGGATGGCAAGTTATTTTCGGCGGCAACATTGGCTATTGTCTGTGATGTGCGTGCCTCAATCGCCAAGTCCTGTCTTCCAACATCAGTCCAAAAGTTGCCTACCTCTGCATAGGCATCTGCGGCTCTTCTAAAAAAATCGCGCGCAGAAGGATCATGGTTGGCCAATCTTCTGGTGCCTTCGCTCATGGCGGCATCGCCCTTTGCAGAAGAACGAGTGTGATCTGAAACTCTTAAAGGGGTTTCTTCCTGTTGAATATTGGCTTGAAGAGCACGCAACTTCGCTTGAGCTGTTCTGGCCTCGGCAACGGCTGGTTGGTCCCCGACCGATTTGTCTCCAACTACCCTTATAATATCCTCTTGTGCCGCACAGGCCGCGTTAATTGTATCGCTTGCCTGTGGCTGGCGCTTATCCACCTGAAATCTCGCAAGTCTTGAAAGAATCTCGGCGGCAAACTGCGGGAAGCCGCGCATTAACAAATCAGCGGCAATACCTCTTAATCGACCATTAATGATGACTGGTGTATCGGTTGGAGTCCAACGACCACTTTCCGGATTAGGCAAAGTCAAACGTGCTTGTTCCAGTTGCGACAAGAGTATTCTTGCGGCATTGGGATCTCCGGCGCGACCCCACGGACCGCCAGTCCTCGTGCGATCACGAAAGCCAATCAAACTGATAATCACAACTCTGGCTTCCGCATCGTAACCGTTTGCGAAAAGTCTTGCCGCCTGATCAACGAGTATGGCGTCCATAACGCCAATGGCACCGGTAACATGTGCAGATCCCAGCGCCCGTTGATACGCACTGTCGGCAACATTTTTCATTCCCAAGGACATTAAAACTTTTGCAAGTCTCCACCACGCTCTGACTTGTCGGGGGAGTTGGGGAGGAGGAAAAATGGTATTGACGCGTACACTGAATTGTCTGAGGGCGTTGTCTATCTCACCTAGTCTCGCAGTTGCCACAGCCTCCAGCTCCGCAGAGGCAATGGCGTTGCCTTGAATTCTCAGTGTCACTTCCTCGTTCGGATTTTGAAGTAGCGCCTGTTGCAAAGTTCCAATGGACGCATTCGCAAGATTGGATGCTTGCTGGAATTCTCCCCTTTGAAACGCGGCGACGGCATTGTTTTGAAAAGTATGAGACGTTTCTTCAAGTTGGGGAATCGAAGGTTGGATGGGTGACCAATAAGCACCCGATGTCGCACCATCAGCAAAAAAATCCACAACCGGAGCGGGAGGCGACGGGGGGACTGCTCCATCACCTTCTGCAGTGGATCTCACTGGACCTGCACCTGCATCCCGTGGAGCATCAATTTCAGCCATTTGTTATTCCTTAGTTTTTATATTTTTAATATTCCACCGATATTATCGTCATCCCGCAAAAAAAAGTTGCTTAAAAAATTACCGGGTTTGAACACCAATTCCGGGGGATTGGGGAAGTGTCATGGAGGGACCTGTATATTGAAGGCCTCCACTCAAAGGATCTCCTTCAATGAGCATGGGCGTATCTAAATCAAACCAGACAACATCGCCCCCTATTGCCAAGGCAAAATGGAGACTGGCGCTCATTCCCAAACGCGATTCCACCATCCCCCCGATCATCAATTTCAATCCGTGTTCATGGGCAAAATCGGCAATGCGCATGGCTTCGAGTAAACCACCGTGTTTCATCAGTTTAAGATTGATACCGCCTACGGATTTGGCATCCAAAACAGTTTGGGCATCTCTTAAGGAATAAACCGATTCGTCGGCAAAAACCATCGTCCCATATTTGTTCGCCTCTTCTCTCACGCGTCTCAAACCTTCAATATCATCGCGCCTCACAGGTTGTTCGAAAATAATGGGAACAATGTCCATGACCGCCAATCTTCGAATCAAGGGACTGGTGGAAAACGATCTCTGAATTAAAAATAGATTAAAAAGTTTGGAGATAGTTTTTCGCAAGGGATTATTTTTTTGTTTTTTCTTTTTTGTTGCCCTTTTTTCTCCTCCCCTCGTTGAAAAATAGGGCATTTTTCACATCCAGACATACGAATCCATCAGGAAGTGAATTGAAGGGGAGGCGCTTCTATCTTAATCAGCCGCTTAAAATTAAAAACAAGTGCCTCTAAAAATGCCTCCAATTGATTTTTTGCCACCCCAGAATACCACGTTCGCTTCCTCATTCTGGCAAAGGTTCCTTCATAGGGCATGCGCACCTTCGTCAGCCATCGATCCTTGTCCCGATCTTTCTCTTTCATGTTGTTTTTCAGTATCACACCAGAATGGCATCCCCGCCTCTTGATCTCATCCCGTGAATACTTTGGCGAAAATACCTTGTCCCCAAAAACAGCCCCCTGCCTCGGACAAATATGTTTTAACCCCTTATGGTCCGGTACATTCGCAGGAGTAACGGCCACCTTGTTGATCAGACCATTTGTCATGTCCACTGAAATATTCTTCTTGTGCCCAAACCAAAATTTATCTTTCCCTTTGCAACCAAATCGCGCCTCTTTGTCTCGCGCATATTTCTCTGCCACCGCATTATTGAATTTCTCCTCTCCCGCTTTTATCGCCTTGTCCCTCTCATCCCATGTCGACATCTTGCTGATTAGCTTTGTCGCATCCACAAACGTAAAAACCTCTCGGATCATCCCGTTGCGTATCAACGCCTCCCGTACCCGATTAAATAATTCTGCCAGACGTTTCGTCCCTATTCGCTGTCGTAAATCCACAAAATAGGTGTGCTCGGGTGTTTGCTCTCTCAAATTAAATCCACAAAATAATTTGCCTGACAAATTCTCCTCCAAAAATCGCTGGGCTTCCCGATTGCTTAAATCTTCCATATATTGAAGCAACAAGGCCTTGAATCCACTTTCAACGGGGTAACCGCCTCTCCCCATTTTGGAATAACACTTCCGTAATTCTTTCGTCAGCTCCCTAAAATCAACAAGCTCCAGTATCTTACGGTAAGGGTGGTTTGCGGAAACGAGTTCGTTGATGTCGGTTTCTAAAAAAGTCATGGTTTTTCCCTCCTGTTTGAGTGACATGATGGAGGGGAAAATAGCACAGTGTGGAGCCTTTTCAAAATAGAGGGCGCCGGCAAACATATATTAAACAACGGCCAGAAGAAATTTATTTTATGCTTTATTGCCAAACAAAATGAAATCTCCCAGTCATAACTTCAACTCATACCAAACCATTTCCCACCACTCCCATTAACACTTCTTCTTGCCGCAGGCGTGTTGGGAAAAGAATGAACGACAACTCTTGTTGATACCTCCTGTGTCATTCGTTGGACCATTTTATTAAAAAGGGCCGTCCCATTCCTCATAATCGCAAATTCATAATCACCAGAGTAAGCATAACCCGGCGTTGCGGCCAAAAAGGTTAAAAATATCAGCATGGGCATTTCGTGTTCCAGACTTATAACAACTTCTTCATTATTATTGGGCAGGCCATAATTTGTAAATTGGGATATGTGCGTTCCTTCTGGCGTAGAAGTCAGCTTGAAGAATACAGCGCCTCGCTGAAAATCTTTATCGGTAATTTTCTCTCCTGTTCCCCTCATTTTTTCAAAGTCGGGACGACGTTCAAATTTCCATGCCTCTTTTAAGCCATCTATTAATCCGTCAAGTTTTATGTCCGTTAATTTATGCGGATCATAACCATTCTTTGCTATACCCACAGCATAACTAGAACTCACGAAAGTATAGAATCTGGCAGAAGAGACAGGAAACCCTCGTCTTATTCTTCTCCAAATAGTATCCAATTCTGGAATTTTATAAATAGCTGGCCATTTTATAACCTGACGATCGATGACACCTAATAGGCGCTCATACAGAGGATCGCCCCTTTCAAGAGGTTTTGCACCGGGTTCCATCTGACGCTCAAGGATTTGTCGGGCAAAAGTTGCATCGTCGATGGGTAGTTTTCTTCCAGAAGACGCCTGCATCCCCACTTCCGGTTTTCTTTGAAGTCCTCCCAAAGTAAGGACGGCACGATCTTCAACACGAAGGTTATCACGGAGAAAAGAAAAATCAGGATGTTCGGCAAAGCGACGGACACGGAATGAAAGTTGTTTGCGGGCGTTTTCATAAGCCATACTTGAAATGCCATCTGCAATCCGTTTCAACAATTGGTACTGCGCCGCTCCATCGCGAGCGACAACGGCTTTTGTATATTGATCCACCAGAGAAAAATAGGTGTCGGTAGTTACACCGGAGGTCGCAAGGGCGGCTCCAATTTGGGCCAGCGCGGACGGCGTTTCTTCTCCCCACACACCGGTTGAAATGGCGGAATAAAACGCATCGAAACTCGCTAACTGTTCACCAGTGAATACTCAGGGTAAGGTTGTAGACATGACAATTGTTATTTCCAACCGATGTATCGGCACCATTCAAAAAAAGTTGCAAAAAAAATTTATGCGGTTTGCAGGCGAGTAAAGGGGCATTCTTTCGCCCCAAAAAACGATAGGATTTACTGACGCAGGAATTTCAATATTTCCTTCGAGAAAAAATCAAAATCTCCAAGATGGTTTTTATAAATACCGTACACAATTTCCATATCCACTCTTTCATAAAGATGAACGATGAGATTGCGAAAACCAACCATTTTTTGGAGTATCTTTTCACATTTCAAAGACAAGATTCCTTTTTCATGCAAAACAGCGAAGGCATCTTTGGCGTCGTCTGGAATGCGCAACGACTCATCGGCAATAATGTGTTTTGCAACATCCACACATATTTCGACCATTTCCTGAAGCATTTTTTCCACAGCCTTCTGCATGTACGTTTTTTTTCTGAAATCCTTCAAACTGGAAATATCATAGCCCTCTATTTCTTTCTTTTTGTTTTGAAGAAGGGTCAGTTTGCGTTGCACAAGAGATTTATCTGTCATCGGATTGAACCCCCAAACGTTTTTCCAAACGTTCCAGAAAAAAACGGTGAAACAAAAGGACATCAAAATAACGGGTGAGGGTTTTGACAATAAAATCCCGCGCTCTGGATTTTTTCCCAAACAAAAGCTTTCCGTATTTTATAACTTGATGAGCCAGAAAAGGACTGGCCCTGTTTAGAAGAACAGCATCCACCGGCTTTTTAAATTTCTTCGTCAGCAAATCGGCAATCCCTGATTGGATATCCAATCTTCGTTCCACAGAAGGGATTTTTTTCAGAAGGAGGGCGATATCAACATCCTTTGCCTTTCTCAGACTTTTTTTAACGCTGGAGCCGTATTGAAAAGCAAGCTCGATTTCAGGATAACTTGCAAAAACAGAACGAAATTTCATGGTCCCATGGTACCCATTTTCAATGGGAAAACAATGTCAAAAAAAATCAGACTAAAGTTGGGCAAAGAGGGAGAGGAACTGTTTTGTTTCTGCCACGTCGTGCACGCGGACGATTTGCGCGCCCTTTTGAACCGCCGCGGCAAGGGTGGCGAGACTTCCCGGAAGGCGGTCTTCAACGGTGGCACCGGTCAGGGCACCGATAAAAGATTTGCGAGAGGTGCCGATTAAAATGGGACAGCCGAGGTCCTGAAATTGATCCAGATTTTTCAACAACGCCAAATTATCTTCAACACTCTTTCCAAAACCAATACCCGGATCCAGAACGATTTTTTCTTTTTCAATGCCCGCTTCCAAACAAGCCGTCATGCGCTGGCGCAAAAAAACTTTGACCTCTTCCACCACATTTTTATAGTGGGGATTTTTCTGCATGGTTTCCGGTGTTCCTTGCATGTGCATCAAACAAATCCGGACTTTGGACCGTGAAACCAAAGGGAGCATTTCGGAATCAAACTGTCCCGCACTGATATCGTTAACGAGTGTTGCGCCAAAATCGATGGCCGCGGCCGCAACAAAAGATTTGGTGGTGTCAATGGAGATGGGGCATTGAGTGGCTTGCCTCAACTTATGCAGAATCGGAATGATTCTTTTCTTTTCTTCTTCAACAGAAAGAGGTTTGGCACCCGGCTTTGTGGATTCACCGCCGATATCGATAATATCTGCTCCATCGGCGATCATCTTCAAGGCATGCTCTACCGCCTTTTCCGTTGTGTTGAATTTTCCGCCGTCAAAAAAGGAATCGGGAGTCACATTCAAAACTCCCATGATGCTGATTTTATTTTCCATTATTCATTCTTCCTCAAGAGATGACGGGTTTCATCACCGGGGAAATTTTTGCTTTACCCGATTTTGCCTTGGTAGTCGCTACCGCCGGAGCTGTGGGCTCGCTGGGGGGAAGAATTGACTTCGTTATGGGAGGAAGTTTATCTCCCGCAATCACACAGTCAATCTGCTCACCGTTAAGCGTTTCATGTTCCAGCAACGCTTCCGCCAAAGCGTTGAGTTCTTTCAGGTGCTTTTTCAAAATGGCTTCCGCCTGATTGTAACCCGTTGTCACGAGCCTTCTGATTTCCCCATCAATCTGTTTTGCCGTTTCTTCACTGTAATCCTGATGATGACCAAATTCTTTTCCAAGAAAAACCATCTCTTCTTTTTTACCAAAAGCCAGAGGTCCCAGCACTTCGCTCATCCCCCACTCACAAACCATTTTGCGGGCCAACTCGGTTGCTCTTTCGATATCGTTTCCCGCTCCGGTTGTAGGTTGTTCAAAAACAAGTTTCTCTGCCGCGCGCCCACCCATTAAAATAGCCAGACTGCTTTCACAGAATTTTCTGTTTTGCGTGTAGCGATCATCAATCGGGAGCTGCTGTGTCAAACCAAGCGCCGCACCGCGAGGAATAATGGTGACTTTGTGAATGGGATCTGCGCCCGGAATTTTTTTGGCCACCAATGTGTGTCCCGCTTCATGAAACGCCGTGTTTCGTTTCTCTTCTTCATTGATAATCATGCTCTTTCTTTCGGACCCCATCATCACCTTGTCTTTTGCCAATTCAAAATCAATCATTTCAATCGCTTCCTTATTATAGCGGGAAGCGATCAACGCGGCTTCGTTCACCACACTTTCCAGATCGGCCCCGCTGAAACCCGGGGTCCCTCTGGCGATGGTTGCCAATTCAACATCCGCGGCAACTTTGGTTTTGCGGGCGTGGACTTTCAAAATTTCTTCGCGCCCTTTCACATCGGGACGCGGCACCATCACACGACGGTCAAAACGACCCGGCCTTAACAGAGCCGGATCAAGCACATCAGGGCGGTTGGTCGCCGCCATGATGATGACTCCTTCATTCGATTCAAAACCATCCATCTCGACGAGTAACTGATTCAACGTTTGTTCGCGTTCATCATGTCCACCGCCGAGACCCGCGCCACGATGACGTCCCACCGCATCAATTTCATCGATAAAAACGATGCACGGTGCATTCTTTTTTCCCTGTTCGAAAAGATCTCGTACACGCGCGGCTCCGACGCCGACAAACATTTCAACAAAATCGGAACCGGAGATACTGAAGAAAGGAACGCCGGCTTCTCCGGCCACGGCGCGGGCAAGCAATGTTTTTCCGGTACCGGGCGAACCCATGAGTAAAACACCTTTTGGAATACGTCCCCCGAGTCGCGTAAATTTTTTCGGATCTTTTAAAAAGGCGATAATTTCTTCAAGTTCTTCTTTTGCCTCTTCCACCCCGGCCACATCTTTGAAGGTCATTCGTTTTTGATTTTCATTTAACAGGCGTGCTTTACTGCGTCCGAAAGAAAGCGCCCTGCCGCCCCCCACCTGAATTTGGCGCATCGAAAAGAAAAAGAAAGCGAAGAGGAGAATCATGGGGAGCCAAGAGATCAGCAGTTGCGGCCAGAAGACTTCTTCACGGCGCTGGTAATTGACCTTGGCACCGGAATCCATCAACTCCTTTATAAGAGGAGAATCGGTCGTCATGGGGCCGGTCGTTTTGAAAAAAGCGCCCTTATTGATATCGGGTTTGTATTGGCCGGTGTAATTATCTTCTTTAATGGTGACTTCGGCCACCTGTTTGGCCTGAATGGAGGCCATAAAATCGCTGAAAGAAATTTCCTGCACGGTGGCCATAAAATTTTGATTTCTAAAATGGAATACGGCAATGGCCAGAAGAACCAGCAAAAACCAAAGTGCTAATGTTTTATGTCTTTGTTTCATTTGTTTGACCTCAAGTTAACACAGCTTTTTGAAAGTAGCAACGAATCGCCCTGCCGCACAAATCTTAATTCTGCCGGCAGATGGTAATAACCTTCCGGTTTTTCACCAAGCGCAATCTGTTCACAACGAACCAAATGATCTCTTTTTAAATCCTTCAAAACTATTACAGGGGCTCGCGTCGCCCCCTCCAACGGCAAAGCCGTCGGAGCCTCCCCCTCTCGTTCGCTTCGCTCACTAGTTGCGAACATTTTCACGGCTTGATGAAGCACTTCCAGACGAAGCGGTCTTGGAAGAGTTGCCCACCGAGGACGCGGCATCCAGAAAGCATCTTCTTCTTTTCTGGAAAATTCCTTGAGCCAATCTGTGGCCGTAATTGTCAAAAAATCAGCGACTTCGCGCAGGTCATCCCCCAATTGGACAATTTTGTCAAAGGCTTTAGGTCTTAATTTTTCAAGCACCGGCAACAAGTCATGACGTAACTGATTGCGCCAATATTCTTTGGAAAGATTGGAAGAGTCTTCCAGATAGGAAACTTTATTTTCCGCGGCATATTTTTTAATTTCTTCTTTGCTGAAAGTAAGCAAAGGACGAATCAACATTAAATTTTGATCTTTGATTTTTGAATTTTGCATTTTTCTCACCGTCTGCATCCCCGCCAGCCCCTTCAAACTGGAACCCCTCAGTAAATGCCCCAAGATGGTCTCCACTTGATCTTCCTTGTGATGGGCCACGGCAACACGGTTGACACCTGTCTCCAAAGCCATTTCAGAAAAATAATGATAACGGAAATCCCGGGCCGCATTTTGAAGATTGTCTTTTTGCGTCTCAAAAAGTTTTGGGTTCGAAAAAAAACAGCGCAAATAGTTACGGAGACAAAAATCGCGCACCAATTTTTCCTGATCATCCGACTCTTCCCCGCGAAGACCGTAGTTGACGTGTGCCACACTGAGCGCAAAATCAATGTCCTGTTGCAACTCAAGTAAAAGGGAAAGAAGGACCATCGAGTCAACACCGCCGGAGACACCAACCAATACCGAATCACCGGCGGAAATAAAACTCTCCCTCAAAACAGCGGCGCGAAAAGATTTGTACATGGAGCACATCTCGTAAATAGTTTATTGAAGGTTGTCATGCTGAGTCCTTCGCTTTGTCATTCTGAGCGAAGCGAAGAATCCTCAAGTAGATCCTTCACGGAGTTTACCCTGAGCACAAGCAGATTCTTCGCTTCGCTCAGAATGACAATGATTGCGAAGGGTTCAGGATGACATCCATTTGACCCACTGTATTCACATTTTATATTTCCCGAAATCTTCGGGGGTAAGGTTTTCCAGAATTTCGGCCCATTTTTGCTGTTTGGCGCCTTCTGAACCCGCACCTTCTTTGGAGAGATCAATCTTGCGAGATTTGTCGATGACCGCCTTTTCCACAAAAATGGGGGATTTGGTTCGGAGCGCCAGTGCAATGGCATCGGAGGGACGCGCATCCATCGTGAAGGATTTCTCTTTTGTCTTGAAAAAAATCTGGGCGTAAAAAGTATTGTCCGAAATATCACTGATTAAAACTTTTTCGACAATCACCTCTACCTGTTCCAGAATACCTTTCAAAAGATCATGCGTCATCGGACGCGAAAGCTGAATTTTTTCGAGTTCGGTGGCAATCGCGGAGGCCTCAATCAAACCGATCCAGATTGGCAGGGCATATTTTTCCGCCGCATCTTTTAAAATCACAATCGGCATGCTCGTGAAGGGGTCAATGGTCAGCCCCGTGACCTGCATTTCAATCAGTGTTTTTTTGTCCGGCGTTTTCTTGTCCATTTTCAATCACCCTTCCTTTCAAAGAATTCGGATTCGCTTCGGTTATCTTCACTTCAACTATAGCCCCAAGCAGATTCCCCTGACCAGAAAAATTTACTATTTTGTGGCAGGAAGTTCTGCCCATCCAAAACCCTTTTTCACAACGATCTGACCCTTCCACCAATACCGTCTGTGTTGTGCCAACAAAAGGTTGATGGCGGGCATAAGTGATTTGGGATTGAAGAGTCAACAGCAGATCCAAGCGCCTCTCTTTAATTTCCCGCAAAACATCATCGGCAAGAGCAAACGCCTCGGTATCTGGACGCGGGGAATATTTAAAAGCATAAATGTTGTCAAACTGGATTTCTTTTATAAAATCAATCGTTTGTGAAAACTCTTCATCGGATTCTTGAGCAAACCCGACGATCATATCGGAGGTGATTCCAATACCGGGCCGAACACATCTCAGCCTCTCCACTTTGCTCCGAAATGTTTTGGTGTTGTAGGCTCTACGCATTCTTTTCAAAACAGAATCGGATCCCGATTGAAGAGGCAGATGAATGTGCGCGCACAATTTGGAATTGGTGGCATATTCCTCGATCAAATCTTCCTTCACATCTTTGGGATGAGGAGAGGTGTAACGAATTCTTTCGATGTCGGTATCCTCCGCAAGGGTGCGAAGTAATTTCGCAAAACCGGGATAGGAATTCACATTTTGACCGAGCAGAATGACTTCGCGACACCCTTTCTCCACAAGAAACTGAACTTCACGCACAATTTCGCGCGCGGGTCTGTAAACCTCTGTGCCACGCACTTTTGGGACGATGCAATAACTGCAACGACTGTTACACCCCTTCATGATGGTGACAAAAGCGCTCGGCCCATGAAGTTTGGTTGCCTGAATCGACTCTAGAAAATGATAATCGTCCGCACGATTGATCAACTCCGTTGCGAGGGCCGGTTTTTTTGTTTTTCGCACCAGATCGAGCAAATCCGGAAGTTTATAAATTTGGTCGGGACCAAAAACGAGATCAATCCACGGAAAGCGGTGCAATAATTTGGCCCCCTCTTCCTGCGCCACACACCCGCAAACGCCGATGATGCGCGGATCCTGATTTTTTAGAGAAAGAGTTTTGCCAATTTCGGAGAACGCCTTTTGGTGGGCTTTTTCGCGAACGGTGCAGGTGTTAAAAAGAATCAAATCCGCTTTTTCCAACACTTCCACGGGGAAATAACCCAGAGGAGCCAAAAGACCCGCGATCTTTTTCGAGTCATGCTCATTCATCTGGCACCCAAAGGTTTTAATAAAGTATGATTTCGGTAATTGACTCATAAGTACTAATTTGTTAACTCCTCTGCATGCCTGCGATAGCAACGTTTCCCAGCGAATCCCGTTTCAAACCTTATGTGCCCGCTGTCCAATCAACTCGCGAACTAACTTTTAGAGCTGTTTTTTTAGGCGTTCTTTTTGGAATCCTTTTCGGAGCTTCCACGGTTTATCTGGGTCTGAAAGTGGGACTCACCGTTGCCGCCTCCATCCCCATTTCCGTCCTGTCGATTGCCATCTTTAAACGTTTTGGTCAATCGACTATTTTGGAAAACAATATTGTGCAAACGGTCGGTTCTGCCGGTGAATCCATCGCTGGAGGGGTTACCTTCACGCTCCCCGCCCTGATTTTTCTTGGATACCAATTTGATTACTTCCTCATTCTCACCCTAACACTGATCGGCGGCGTTCTCGGAGTTTTATTTATGATTCCTTTGCGCCGACATTTGATTGTGCAAGAGCACGGCAAGCTCCCCTACCCCGAAGGAACCGCCTGCGCCGATGTGTTGATCGCCGGTGAAAAAGGCGGAAAGTTGGCGAGTCTCGTTTTTTCGGGTCTGGGTTTTTCCTCTTTTTACAAATTATTGATGAATATTTTCGGCCTCTGGAAAGACAGTCCTGCTTTTACTTTGAACTGGTTGCGTGGTGCCATTGTCAGTGCGGAAATCACGCCGGAACTTTTGGGTGTGGGTTACATCATCGGCCCTCGTATTGCGGGCTACACCGCGGCCGGCGGTGTTTTGGCGTGGCTCGTGTTGATGCCGATGATCCGTTTCTTTGGTCAATTCGATTTTATCCCGATGGCCCCCGCCACCAAGATCATCAGCGAGATGAGCATGATGGAAATTTGGTCGAATTATATTCGCTATATCGGCGGCGGTACGGTTGTTTATGGTGGCATTGTCACGCTTGTTAAAACACTCCCAACCATCTGGAAAACTTTTTTCAAGGAAGTGCAGGGTCTTAAAACTTCCGAAAAAGTGCAACCGCTCAAGACACTCCGTACCGATCGTGATCTTCCAACAAAAGTTACGTTGATTGGAGTCATGCTCATGGTTTTTATTATTTCGTTTCTCCCTTTTCTGCCGGGCTCGAAATGGTCTCATATGGCCGCTTCGCTGGCCGTTGTTATTTTCGGATTTTTCTTTTGCACCGTTTCTTCACGCATCACTGGTTTGATTGGCACCTCTTCCAATCCGGTTTCGGGAATGACCATCACCACACTGATGCTGACCTGCCTTGTTTTTGTTTTACTGGGATGGAATGGAAAAGAATACGCCGTGGTGGCTTTGAGTATCGGCGCCATTGTTTGCATTATCGCGGCCAACGGCGGTAACACATCGCAAGATTTGAAAACCGGTTACATCGTCGGAGCCACTCCTTATAAACAACAGCTGGCGTTGCTGGTCGGAGTGATCGCCTCTTCTATTGTTGTAGGCATCACGTTGATTGGCATGCACAAAGCGGGGCTCGCCACGGGAGGCGGTATTGGTTCGGAAGCGCTTCCCGCGCCCAAAGGACAGTTGATGGCTATTATAATAGATGGAGTTTTAAACCAGAGCCTGCCGTGGGATCTCGTTCTGTTTGGCGTTTTCATCGGCGTTTTTGTCCAACTTTGCAGTGTTGAAGTTCTCCCGTTTGCTGTCGGAGTTTATCTCCCTTTTTCTATCTCCCTTCCGATACTGATTGGCGGATTGGTTCACGCGCTCGTCAAAAAACGGACTCACAGAAATGAAGAAAGCGAAACAAGTCCCGGCGTTCTCTACAGTTCCGGCCTCATCGCGGGCGGCGCCATCATGGGCATTGTCTATGCCTTCCTTCGGGGTTTCGGACCGAATCTATTCAACGCATTAAATGTGGGAGCAAAATGGCATTTGGGTGAAGCACAGGGAATCTGGGGAGATGTCATCGCCACACTGATGTTCGCCTTCATGAGCTGGACCCTCTTCCAAACCGCCCGCAAAAAATCTTAAAGGCATCTTCCTTCATTTGTCATTCCGGCGAAGGCCGGAATCCAGACGTGTTTGAAATTACGGGAGTGGTGGAAAATGCTGAAATTTTCAAATTGTCATTCTGAGCGAAGCGAAGAATCCAATATTATCAAGTAGATCCTTCATTGCGTTCAGGATGACAATCATGAAAAACGCATTTTCCACCACTCCCATTACTGGATTCCCACCTTCGCGGGAATGATAAACCATGAGTGTTTATAGGTGACTTGAAAATTAGAAACCTTTTTCGATTTTTAGGTCTTCTAGGATTTTGTTTAACTCTTCGTCGGTTGTGTTCGGATCAAAAACGATGATGGGTTCATCTTCCAGACCAAATTGGGACTCCACTTTTTCGTCAAAATCTTTGGAGCGGATGTCTTTTTTGATTTGCTCCATGTACCGGTCCGGGTAGCGTTTCAAAATCGACTCGACATAGCGGTTAAGACTCTTGGTCGCTTTGCCTCTTTTTTCGGTCTGTACCTTTTTCCAGTTTTTTAAATAGTGAAGACGGCAAAACCCTTGTGTGCTCTGGGCGTTATGGCAATCCTTTTCTTTGCAGATTTTAATCTTGGTCATAATTTGAAACTAAAGATATTTATCAGGAAAGTCAAGTCGGCTCCGACAATGTCGGCTCCGACAGTGTCGGCCTCGAAAATTCACTGTTTTAGTTTCTTCAATGCACGCACAAAGCCCACGGTGTATTCTACGCCGGAGCCGAGCGACAAAGCGAGTGCTGGCCAGATGAACACCCATGCAATCATTCTGAAATTAATTCCAAAGAGTGGGTAGTGAATCAGCAGTCCCACGGTGGCAGTGCTGACGAGGGCTGATTTGTATTTGCCCCAATGACTGGCGGCAATCATCACGCCTTCATCAATTGCCACACCCCGCAGGGCGGTTACGATCACTTCGCGCGACAAAAAAATGCAAACGATCCACGCGGGGATGCGCCCCAACTGCACCATAAAAATCATCGCCACCAAAAAAAGAAGTTTGTCGGCCAAGGGATCAAAAAATTGACCGAAAGTGGAGATGAGTTTGTATTTTCTGGCGTAATATCCGTCGACCATATCGGAAACCATCGCGAGGATAAAAATAATAGCGGCGGCATTACTCAGTTTTACGTTCAGGAGAATTTTTGCGGGGTTGTGATCATCCATAAATATCATGATCACCATTAATATGGGGACGGCGACAAAACGCCCCATCGTGATGTAATTGGGAAGATTAAAAAATCGCTGGCTTAAAGTAAGTCGCATATTTCTTGGAGCATATCTCACAAATAAATCGTTCAGAAACCTGTCATTCTGAGCCCTTCGCTTTGTCATTCTGAGCGAAGCGAAGAATCTGCTCGGGCTCAGGGTAAACTCCGCGAAGAATCCAATTTGTTATCAAGCAGATCCTTCACGGAGTTTACCCTGAGCAAAGCGAATGTGTTCAGGATGACAATATGAAATATGCTCTGATTGAATACATAAAATAGGATAAAATTAAAAGAGACAAAATTTTAAGCTTTGTGTTAGAGGCACGAGCCATGATTCAAACTGATTTTTTGGTGTTAGGTAGCGGATTGGCGGGACTCTACTATGCGCTCAAAGTTGCGCCACACGGCTCCGTGACGATCATCACAAAAGGGAAGATTGGCGAAGCCACCACGGCGCGCGCTCAAGGCGGCATTGCCGCCGTTCTCGATCCGAAAGATTCTTTTGAAAATCATATTCATGACACACTTCAGGCAGGAGCCGGGCTCTGTCATGAAAATGTGGTTCGTCATGTGGTGCAAAATGCGCCGGTGCAAATTAAGGAGTTGATTCGCATCGGTGTTGCCTTCACAAAAAATCCGACGGGTCATGTGGCGCAAACGCGGGAAGGGGGACACAGTTTCCCGCGCGTGGTTTACGCCGCCGACGCCACGGGTTTCGAAATTGAAAAAGCATTGGTCAAAGCTTGCAGAGACCATCCCAACATCCGGATTTTTGAACATCACATGGGAGTGGACCTCATCACCAACCGCCATCTCCCCTCTTCCCAAAAAAATAAATCGAATCAGTGTTACGGGGCCTATGTGCTCAACACCGAGACGAATGAAATCAAAACGTTTCAGTCCAAGATCACATTGCTCGCAACTGGTGGCGCTGGAAAAGTTTATCTTTATACCACCAATCCCGACACCGCCTCCGGAGATGGAATGGCTTTGGCTTGGAGAGCCTCTTGCACGTTGGCCAACATGGAATTTGTGCAGTTTCACCCGACCTGTCTTTATCATCCTCAGGCGAAAAATTTTCTGATTTCAGAAGCCCTGCGCGGCGAAGGGGGCGTGTTGAAATTATTGAACGGCGAACCCTTCATGAAAAAATATGATCCGCGCGGAGAACTTGCCACGCGCGACATTGTCGCCCGAGCCATCGATCATGAATTGAAAAAACGCGGTGATCCTCATGTGTGGCTTGATATTTCGCACAAACCTGCCGGTTTTATCCGCGAGAGATTCCCCACAATTTATCAAACCTGTCTTAAGTTTGGCATCGACATCACAAAGCAACCCATTCCGGTTGTGCCGGCGGCCCACTATTTTTGCGGCGGTGTGGTCACCGATCTTCAAGGTCAAACAACTCTCTCACGGCTTTACGCCTGCGGAGAAGTGGCCCACACGGGACTGCACGGCGCGAATCGCCTCGCAAGCAATTCTCTTTTGGAAGCGGCATCGTTTGCCGCCAGCGCGGCTAGCGCCGCCGCATCGGCTACAGATGCAATTCAAAAAATAAAAGAGAAAAGACTCACCGAGGAAATCCAACCGTGGGATTCAAAACAGGCGACCGATATTGATGAAGAAGTGGTGATCACACAAAATTGGGAAGAGATTCGCACACTGATGTGGAATTATGTGGGCATCGTCCGCTCCAACAAGCGTCTGGAAAGGGCCGACAAACGGATCAAACTTTTGTTGGAGGAGATCAACGAATATTATTGGAATTTCAAGTTGAGCAAAAATCTTCTGGAGCTCCGCAATTTAAGTTTGGTAGCCAGCCTGATTATTCAATCCGCCCTGCAAAGAAAAGAAAGCCGCGGCCTTCATTATAATACCGACTACCCCAAACCAGATGCGGTTTGGAAGAAAGATACGGTGTTGATTCCTGAAATAAAAAATTAAACGAGATGAGCTTCTATCGTCTCAACAATTGCGGTGGCCCATTCAAAAGCATCTCCGGCATCTTCTTTGTCAGGAAGACCTTCAGGCAATGAACCCGCAATGGCATCGGGGTATCGCAGGGGAACGTAAAATTCGGAGAGTCTTTTCAAGGAAACACGATGCTCCTCCAGCCAGTCCACATCCATCAGCCGAAGCAATGTCATCAGGCCATGCGTTTTGGGATAATCCTTTCCCTGAAAAACAAGATAACCTTTCATTGATTTTTCGACCGCCTGTTGCGACAGGAAACAAACGTGGGCAAAAAAACCATCCCGCAGGCCGCCTTTTGCAAAAGCCAAATCCTGATTTGCAAAATAAAACCAGTTTTCATGCGGCTTTTTCATAAATTATTTTTCCCTTTTTCAGAATTTCCTGCCGGAAAAACCGCTTTTGTTTTGACACCTCGTCAAACTCATCCGGGGTATAGACAAAAAAATCAATGTCAACATCGTAGCGCAGTAGTTCCGTCAACTGCCGTACTCTTTTGAAATAAGGCAGTGTTGTTTTCTTGATGATGACAAGGTCAATATCCGAGTGGGGACCGATGGCCCCGCTTGCGACGGACCCAAATAAAATGACTTTGTCGGGATCATAAAATTTCTTGAGATCTTCCAAAACCCTTTTCAGATTTTCTTCGAGCCTTTTGCGCTGGGCAATATCCGGTAGCAAAACGAATTCCTTGGCACCCCTTTCACGCATTTTCGCGACAATCCTCTGCAACGCCTCCGCAAAAGGATAAGCTTCATTCCACTGGTAATAGGTGCGCCCCCCTTCCGGCGCACTTTTCAAAAGCCCGCCTTTGCAAAGAAACCGAAGCTCTAAACCAACGGCATGGGGCGATTCATCAATCGCCAACGCAACCTGACGGGGATAGAATGAATGATTATTGTTTAGAGCAAACAGCCCAACAATTTTACGGCGAACAACAGATTTCACTAATAAATCCAACATGTTCATAGTATATAAAAAATTTATATAAAAATCAAATTATTTTATATGCTACAGATACACCGTAAAGGTCCAGCTCATGCGGATGACGCCTTCGGCGTCTAGAAGTTTTTGGGGGGGAGTTGAGAAGGGAGCGGAGGCGCGGATGGTGCGCAGGGTTTCTTGGTCGTATTCACTGATGCCTGAGCTTTTGAAAACGAAAAGTTCTGCCAAATTTCCTTTCGCATCGAGCGTCACACCCAAAACCGTTTCGACGGAACCGCGTGTAATTTGATTATTGGTAAAGGCCGCGCGCAAAGCGCCGATCGGATCAAAGGTCGTTTTGAAAACCCGTTTCAACAACACGAAATATTGGATGTCGGGATAGCGAAGCACATTCAGATAAGTGCGACTTCCTTTTTTGTAATCGGGATAGAAATCATCGGGCAAAGCAGACGACGGACTTCCACTCGCCATTGTTTTGGGCGCGCTCTTTTGCGGTGCGGGAGTTGTAAAAGATTCTTTGTCAAATTTGTATAAATCTTTCAGAGGCGGTTCTTGGGTCTTTGTTCTTGGTTCTTGGTTCTTGGTTCTTGGTTTTTCGTTCTTTGTTCTTTGTTCTTCGTTCTTCGTTTTTGATTTTTGATTTTTGATTTTTGATTTTTGTTCCATGGTCCGTTGTCCATGGTCCATTGTCCTGTCCCTCCCCTGCTTTGCCGCGACTTGTTCTTCGGGAACAGCGCTGTCATACATTCCCAAAAATTGACTTTTGTCGGGACGTTTTTCCTCCGCCGGTTTGTCGATATCCGCAATTTGGTATTTCTGCTGTTTTAAATCGACCCAAATCGGGGCTTCTTTTCCCGGAGTGGGAAGAGTCACAGACTCGGGAATTTTCTCAAATAAAAGAAGGAGCAAAAGATGGACCAGCAGAGAAACGACAATATAGGGCCGAATCTTTTTATAAATCGTTTCTTCTTGGTCAAAGGGTTCCAGTGGCATAGGTTTTTTCTACAACAAAACGGCCTCTGCTAGCAACTTTCTTGAGGAAAGGGGTTTATCCAACAGATGTTGCCAGTAATGGTCGAAAACGTCCTGAAGTTGGGAGGAGTTCTCCCTGTTTTCCCAAACGCGACCGCACAGCGCGCAACAATCCAACTCGCTCCCCCACCCCGAAAGATGAAGCCATTCTTTTTGAAAGGAAAAGAGAAGCTCCACGGCGGAAGCCACCTCCAAACGGGAAAGAAAATCTTCAAGCAGAAGAAATTTTTTTGACGATTCCTGATGTTCCGGAGAAAGTTTATAAACAAGCTCCAACGCATAACTAGCCACCGCAATCGCTTCCCACGATGAGCGCCATTTCGGGTTGAAAGTAATAAAGGAAGCTTCCTTCAAGAGAGCCAAATCCCTGTTTGGTTTTTCTTCGTAGGCAATCTGGATGTGAGATCCCATTTCCAAACCAGCACCGAACCGTTTTTTGGAACGCCTCGCCCCCTTTGCAAATCCTTTCCATTTGCCTCTTTGCGGTGTGAATAGAGAGACAATCAGATCCGATTCCCCGTATTTATGATTTTTTAAAATAATGGCTTTGTCTTGCTTGGTCACGATGACAGATAGGCTATTACAACAACGATCACCAATAACAGTATAAAAAAGGCCCACGGTTTTAATTGAAGACCACCCGTGTGCAACCAGCGAAAGCGTTCTTTTTTTCGGTGGGGACTGTCCAAAACGGTTTCAAGATAATCCTCAAAATGCAAAATGGCCTCTTCATCATCAAGCCCAATCGCTTTTGCGTAGGAACGGATGAACCCTTTGGCGAAAACAAATCCCGGAAGCGAATTAAAATCGTCGGCTTCAATTGCCATAAGGCACTTCATGCTGATTTTGGTGGCTTGAGAAATTTCCTCAAGACCAATTTTGCGCATCTCCCGCTGACGTTTTAGATAAGACCCTATACTTTCCATTTTGTTACGTACTCGCTTAGATATATTTTTCGATGATCGGAGCGAGGCGTTTTTTCACCTCGGGCCCGATCTTTCTGGGATCACTGATAATGGCGTATTTCAGCACATCGCCACAGCCGCATTTTTTCTTCTGAACCATATTTTTCACCGTTTCACGAATTATTTTTTTGGCCGTCACCACATTTTTGTTCATGGTCTCCAAAACCATCGAGGCATCCACCGCTTCTTCTGATTCATGCCAGCAGTCATAATCGGTCGACAGCGCCAAAGTGGTATAACAAATTTCAGCCTCTCTGGCCAACTTTGCTTCTTGCAAATTGGTCATGCCAATCACATCCACATCCCAAGAGCGGTAGAGTTTGGATTCAGCACGGGAACTGAACATCGGCCCTTCAATGCAAATATAGGTTCCGCCTTTGTGGATCTTGGCTTTGATTCCCTTTGACGACTCATAAACGAGATTGAAAAGAGACGGGCAAACCGGATCGGCAAAACTGACATGCGCTACAATTCCCTTTTCAAAAAAAGTGGAAGGACGGTCGCGCGTTCTGTCAATAAATTGGTCGACCAAAACAATATCCCCCGGCGCAATTTTTTCTTTCATCGAACCGACCGCGCTCACGGAAAGAATATTTTGCACGCCTAAAACTTTCATGGCGTAAATGTTGGCGCGGAAATTGATTTCGGAAGGATTAAAAAGATGACCGCGACCGTGGCGAGGTAAAAAAGCAACATTTTGTCCTTCGAGTTCCCCAATAATAACGGCGTCGGAAGGTTTTCCAAAAGGAGTATCAATCCATTTTTCTTCCAGTTTTTTCAAACCGTCCATCTCGTAAAGCCCGCTTCCGCCGATGACACCGATCCTGACCTCTGACATAAAAATCCTCCTGTGGAAGGACTATGGACCACGGACCATAGACCAACTGCTTTCTTGGTTTTAGTCCATAGTCCATAGTCCATAGTCCATAGTCCATGGTCCATGGTCCATGGTCCATGGTCCATGGTCCATAGTCTTAAATTTGGATTGCTGACTAACATCAAATCTGAACCGTTGCAATCATACGATATATCCTTGCTCATAGGACGCAATTTTGATAGCCGTCGCCCAATAATAAACTGGGGGATAAACCCTCAAGGAGGAGAAATATGAAGAAAATAGTATTATTGGTTGTAGCCGCCGTCCTCGTGTCGAGCGGTTTCGCAATGGCAGAAGAAGCAAAGACAGCACCGGCGCCAACGGTGAAAGCCATACCCACCCCTCAGCCGGAAACAACCACCAACACAACGGTGACGGAACAACAGGTGAAGGGGAAAAAAGCGGGAATTGATGCAACAACGGTTACCGAAGAACAAAAAGTGAAGACCGCAAATAAGGCGGGAGATGTTGGAACAGCGTCTGCCAGCCAGACTACCGTATTTTTCACAGTCACCGGCACTTCCCCAACAGCAACCAACGCCGAATACATGAAACTTGCCGAGCATCTTAAAAAATCGAAAGGCGTTTTTTCAGCCAACTGTACTTACAGTGTCAAAGAATGTAACGCTGTAATCGATCCAACCGTGACCAATGCCGACCAGATTTTAAGCTGGGCCAAAAAAGGCCAGTTCGCACTCGAAATGAAAAAGAAATAAGACCCGGTTTTTTTAAGAGTTCAATAAATGCCTGCAAAGCTCTGTGTTTTGCAGGCATTTTTTTACCTCTCCCAAATTGACTTCAATGAGGAATTTAGTTATGGAGCCCAAATGCTTGGGGTCATGCGAAAACATGCAGGGTGGGGATTGAAAGTGGTTTTGAGCATTATCATTGTCACGTTTGTTTTCTTTTTTGGTTTCAATAAAGTCAACGAACAAAACCTCGACTCGGTGGCTCTTGTTGTGGGTGCTCAAAGCGTTCCACTTTCCCAATTTCGTTTTTTTTATGAAAACCAATACGAAAAATTACAGGAACAATTCAAAGGGGGAGAAATCCCTGACTTTCTTACAAAAAGCATCAAACAGTCAGTCCAGCAACAACTCGTTACCTCCAGCCTTATCGAACAATTTTCTACCCAACTTGGATTTAAAGTAACCGACCGTGAGTTGGCCAATTTTATTTCCTCTGAAAAAGATTTTGATCCGGTCAGTTATAAAAACTACATCAACAATTTTTATTACCGATACGGTTTTGCCTACGAAAACATGGTCCGCAACGATCTGCTTGTCAAAAAATTCCAAGAGTGGGCTCAAAACACAGAAAAAATTTCTGAGCCGCCTCTTCAACCAACATGGACTTTTGAAACCATCACCATCACAGACGCGGGGAAAAAAGAAATTGCCGAATCCGTTCAGGAAACGTGGTTTAAGGGAAATGAAGCCACCCCTCTTCTGAAAAAAGAAAAATTAAAAACAGAAAAAGTTGGCCCACTCGGATTAAAAGACCGGAAGAAAATTTTCGGGGGCGCGTTAACGGTGGAGGAGTATGCCACCCTCCTTTCCCTTAAAAAACCAAAGTCGGGAATTGCAAAACCCTTTGTTAAGGAAAACAAATGGATGGCGGTGCGCCTCGTCGAGCAGAAAAATCCGGAAACCAAATCACCACAAAATAACGGCCCATCCTATTTGCCCCAATTACGTCTTGTTGATTACTGGTTCCGTGATTTTGCAGATAAAACTCCCGTTCAATCTTTGGTTAAATCTGAAGGCCTGTGACAAAATCGTCTTTAAAATTTTTGGAACCCCTCTGGCAAGCGGGAGGGGAAATTTATGAAGTGGGCGGAACCGTTCGGGGTGCGCTTCTTAAAATTCCTCACAAGGACAGAGATCTGCTCGTTCGAAAAATTTCGATGGAGACGTTGAAGAATCTTCTAACTCCTTACGGCAAAGTTGCTTTTGTGGGAAAATCTTTTGGAGTCCTGAAATTCACACCCCATGCGGAATCAGAAATCGTTTACGATATCGCCCTTCCACGAAAAGAAATTTCAACCGGAGTGGGACACCGCGACTTTGAAGTTGCCTTTGATCCAAATCTTTCCATTGAAGAAGATTTGGGAAGACGTGATTTTACGATTAACGCCATGGCTCTCAACATAAAAACTGAACAGATTATTGACCCTTTCAACGGACGAAAAGATTTGGAAAACAAAACGCTCCGCATTGTTTTTGACATGGCCTTCGAGGAAGATCCGTTGCGGCTGATTCGCGCCGTTCAGTTTGCCGCCCGATTGGGTCTGACAATCGAACCCAAAACATGGAAGGCCATGAAAACCAGTGTCCCTTTGATCGCCACCGTTTCCGCCGAACGAATTGTCGAAGAGATTAAAAAACTTTTTTCTGCCCCTGTCCCTTCTGTTGGTTTTGAAATCATGCGGGAGGTGGGATTACTACGATATCTCTTTCCGGAAGTAGACGCACTGGTTGGAATTGAGCAGGACAAACGCCCGGGAGATGATGTTTACAAACACACAATGCGTGTTTTGGATGCCACTAGAGCAGATGAATATCTGGAAAATCCCGGAGATTTGGAACTCATGTTTTCAGCCCTTTTCCACGATGTGGGAAAAACGCCGACCAGAAAATATGATGATGCAAAAGACCGCATTGTTTTCTACGGACATCAACTTGTTTCGCGGCGTATTGTTCACAAATGGATGCAGAGGATGAAAGTAACCACGCTTGGAATCAATCCAAAAAATGTGGAGACCCTTGTTCTGCATCACATGTTTGAAACAAAATCGTATTTCACCGATAAGGCGATCCGCCGTTTTGTCCACAAAATCGGTGAACCTCTAATTTATAAATTACTCGATTTGCGACTCGCCGATAACCGCGGAGGCAAACATCCTCGCTCTGTCAAAGGGGTTGCGAATATGCGCCAGCGCGTGCGCACGGAGTTGGCAAAAAAACCGCCGTTTGGTCCCGGCGATCTCGCAATCACGGGACATGATTTGATTGCAGGCGGCATTCCTCCCGGACCCGGAATGGGAAAAATTCTCAAACAATTGGTTGAACGGGTGCTCGATGATCCAACCTTAAACACAAAAGAACAATTGCAGGCGCTGGCAAAAGAAATTATGCATAACTTGGAGGAGAAAAAATGAAGAAAAAAACCCCGCGCACCAAAAAACATAAGAAGCATAAAAGCGAGCAAAGCGAGCGAGAGGAGGAGGCTCCGCCGGCTTTGCCGGTGGAGGGGGCGACGCGAGCCCCTGTAAAAGATTGGGAGATGAAAGATTTTGTCGCATCGGTAGATGAAGTCATGCAAAAACAGGAAAAAGAAAATCCGGCCATCAAGCAAGTGCATGCCCGCCTTTCACCGGAATGGAATCGCGTCAGCGAAAAAATCGGGCGTTTGCTGACATTAACCGATGAAGCGGCGCTTGAAAGACTCCGCGAAGAGATTGTTGCCGAAGGTGAAATGGGAACGCGCGTACTGGTCGACCTACTTCTCACCATCAAAAATCAGGCGAGGAGTTCTTAAAAGTCTGTCGGAGTAATCCATTTTCTTGTCATCCCTGCGAAGGCAGGGATCCAGAAATTGTTATAAAGACTGGATTCCCGCCTTCGCGGGAATGACAATTGTTAGCGCATCACCATTCAATCTTGATTGCATCCTCTACCCCAAACGGTTCGGAGCGTAAACGTCGCAAGGCGGTGACGTGGGCACCGCAGGCGAGTTTTTGTCCGATGTCGTGTGCGATGGAGCGGACGTAGGTTCCCGAAGAACAACGCGCCCTTAATGTCACAAAGGGCAGAACATGATGAATTATTTCCAGAGCATAAACTGTTATTTTGCGAGGTTCCGGTTTCACTTCTTTTCCTTCTCTGGCCAGTTTGTAAAAAGGTTTTCCATTTTTTTTGAGGGCCGAATATGCCGGAGGCGTTTGCAAAATTTCGCCGCGAAATTCCTGCAACATGCTTTGAATTTGTTCCACTGCATCGCTTGGCATCGGGGATTCCTGAACGACCTTCCCTTCAGAATCATACGTGTCGGTCGCAACACCTAGACGAATTGTAAATTCGTATTCTTTTTCTTTTCCCATGAAAACACTTTGAAGTTTGGTGGCGCCGTCAATCAATAAAATCAAAACACCGCTGGCCAGAGGATCAAGCGTTCCCGCGTGTCCCACTTTTTTCACTCCAAGTTGGTGTTTGAAATATTGGCAAATATCGTGAGAAGTGGGCCCAGAGGGTTTGTCGACAACAAGAATGCCGTTCATAAAAAATTAAAAACCAAAAATTAGAAACCAAAGACACATATCAAAAATCAAAATTTTTTATTTTTTAGTTTTTTACGCACCTCTGTCTCAATCTGCTTCTTGGCGCTGGTTAAATCACAGCGGAGAATACACCCTGCAGCATGTACGTGTCCGCCACCACCGAAACTTTTGGCGACTTTGGAGACATCGACTCTGAGTTTGGAACGAAGACTCACCTTGATGCGCAAATCTTCCATCTCCCGAAAAAGAGCGGAGACTTCCACGCCTTTAATGGAGCGCGGGTAATTCGCAAAATCTTCCGAGAGATCGTCTCCGGCGCCTGATTCTTTGAGCATCGACTGCGTTACATCCATCGACGCATATTCTCCGTTCATGCCGACAAAAAGTGACCGGAGGGCCAGCCCCAGCAAAACATAGCGCTCCGACGGGTTTGATTCTTCAAGATTTCGCGCCGCGAGCCACGGGTCTGCACCGTAACGGAGCAACTCGCCTGCCATCTTAAAAACATCGGCCGTTGTATTGGAATAGCGAAAAGAACCGGTGTCCACGGTGAGAGTGCAATAAACCAGATTGGCGATATCTTTATTTTTATGAAGCTTCAGCGTTTTCAAAAGTTTCCAGATTACACAACCGGTTGACGCCGCTTTCGGATCGATCCAGTCAACATCTCCAACTTTGTAATCGAGCAGATGATGGTCGAGACACAATAATTTTCCCAAACGCTTTGCTTCGAGCGCTTTCGCAAAGTCGTCACTCACGCGTTTGGGCTGGGCGCAATCAACAATGAATGTGTAATCAAAAGAGATATTGGGAAGCGTTTGTGTGATGGAGGAACTCGCGGGCAGATATTTCAGGTTATAGGGAACCCTGTCCCGGTTATACATCACCACTTTTTTCTCTAATTTTTTTAAGGAAAGTCCCAGAGCCAAAGTGGAACCAAGCGCATCCCCGTCGGGATGATAATGACTGACAACAAGAAACCGGCGGCCGGTCTTGATGGCGGAAAGGACCGTGGAAAGCGGACCATGGACCACGGACCATGGACTATGGACAAGGGACTTACTACCTTTTTTGTTTTTTGGTCTATGGTCCATTGTCCGCGGTCCATGGTCTATAGCAGTTTTTGCGCCGTTTCTTCCATAATGAAAGCTTCCAAAACATCCCCTTCTTTGATGTCGTTGAAATTTTCAATCGCGATACCGCAATCCATGCCGGCAGTGACTTCGCGGGCATCGTCTTTAAAGCGTTTCAAAGAGGCGGGTTTACCCTGATAAATAATCTGGCCATCCCGGATGAGACGGAGCTGACAATTTCTGCGGATGATCCCGTCGCTCACCATGCAACCGGCGATGGTACCGACCTTGGTAATTTTGAAAACCTGTTTGACATTGGCACGTCCCAAAAATTTCTCGGTGATTTTAGGTGCAAGCAATCCTTCCATCGCGTTTTTGATGTCATCCATCACTTCGTAAATGATGTTGTGAAGACGGATTTCAATGCCTTCCTGTTCTGCCAACGCCCTCGCCTTTCCTTCGGGCGCCACGTTGAAACCAATAATAACCGCTCTGGAAGCGCGGGCCAACATGACATCGTTTTCTGTAATGCCGCCAATGCCCGAGTGAAGCGTCTTCACGGTGACCTGATTATTGCTCATGCCGGTCAGTGCTTCGGTGAGAGCTTCCACCGAACCCGCGACGTCTCCCTTGATAACCAAGGGAAGTTCGTGCGTTTCGCCTTTGGAAATTTGTTCCTGCAAAGATTCAAGTGAAAATTTGGCTGATTTCGATAATTCAGAAGAACGTTTTTTTGCCTGGCGTGTTTCAACAATGCGTTTGGCGTCTCGTTCGTCTTCCACCACAAACAATTCTTCTCCCGCTTCCGGCACCGCATTCAAACCGATGAGTCCCACCGGTTTGGAAGGACCCGCTTTTTCAACAGAAGAACCATCCGCCTGCAACATGGCACGCGCGCGTCCGTAGGTGAGACCCGCCACCACAAAATCTCCCACATTTAATATCCCCGATTGAATCAAGGCTGTAGCCACAGGGCCGCGTCCTTTATCCAACCGCGCTTCAATCACAACGCCCTTCGCTCTTCCGCTGACATTGGCTTTCAGTTCTTTTACTTCGGCGGTCAACAAAATCATTTCGAGCAAATGATCCAAACCCTGTCCCGTTTTTGCAGAGGTGGGAACGCAAACAATATCTCCACCCCAATCTTCCGCCACCAAACCGTGTTCAGTTAGTTGACGTTTTACTTTTTCCGGATCGGCCTGAGGTTTGTCGATTTTATTAATCGCCACGATGATGGAAACATTGGCCGCCTTGGCGTGATTGATGGCTTCAATGGTTTGCGGCATCAAGCCGTCATCGGCCGCCACAACGAGCACCACAATATCGGTGACCTGCGCTCCACGCGCGCGCATCTGCGTAAAGGCTTGATGGCCGGGTGTATCAATAAATGTGATCGTGCGATAAATCGCACGATCATCCTGAGCAGAGCGAAGGATCTCCTCGGAGATCCCTCGGTCCTTTGGACCTCGGGATGACGGTTGCGTTTCCGCAACCGTCACTTCATAAGCGCCGATGTGTTGCGTGATTCCGCCCGCTTCTTTTTCCGTGACTTTGGTTTTGCGAATTGCATCCAGCAGAGAAGTTTTGCCATGGTCAACATGCCCCATCACGGTAACAACCGGTGCACGCCATTGCATATCCGTATCTTCCGTTTCTTTTGCCGTGGCTTTCAAAACCTCTTCTTCCTTGAACGCGGTGTGCAGAACCTCAAATCCATAATCGGTGGCAAGCAGAGTAGCGGTATCGACATCCAGATTTTGGTTGGTGGTTGCCATCATTCCCAACCCCATCAATTTTTTGATCAACTCGGACGATTTGATTCCCATTGACTGGGAAAGTTCTGAAATGGTGATGGCATTTTGAATGCGAATCACCTTCTTAGCTACATTTGTTTCGGTAATTTGGGTCTGCTTGAATTCACGGCGAATCGGTTTTTTACGACGACCGCTTCCAACATGGGTCGGTTCAAAGACGCGCTCAACTGAGGGCGCAAAAGTTTTTTCGGCAGGTTCCGTCTCTTCTTCACTTCCCAAAGTTTGTTGAGCGAATTGTTTTAATCCACCGGCGCGTTGAATATCTTCCAGTTCGAGTTCCGCTTTTGATTTCTTTTTCTTGGCCGCTTTCTTCGCCTTCTCTTCCTTTTCTTTTGCGGTCAAATGAATAATGGGAGGGGCGACCTCTGTTTCAATAAACACCGGCGCGGCGGGTTTTTCTGGTTTTGACGGTTGTGATAGAGCTTCCGCTTTCACAGGAACAGGCGGCTTCGCTACCGGCTCTTCCTTGGCCCGCCTGCGAATGACCGTCGGTTTGATGCGTTGTTCAACAATCGGTTTTTTATCAGAGTCCATAGTTTACGATATTTTATGATGCTCTTCTGTTACGGCAACGGGTGTTTCAACCGGCGTCTCAGATGTTTTGGATTCTTCTTTTTTATCAAACAAATTGCCGGAAAAAAGCGTGGCCATCATCTGTTCCGTCGTTGTTCCATCCTGCACCGCTTTTTGAGCGACGGCTTGAATTTCTTTTAGACGTTCTTCGCCAACACCGGGAACCACTTTGAAAGTTTCCCAATCTGCCTTGGCAATGTCTTCAAAATAGCGAAAACCGTGAGCGTATAAAATGATAGCGGTGCTATCATCGAGTCCCAGTACTTTTGTGAGTACTCCTTTGCAACGGGTGGCCAGTTCTTCCACTTTGGTTTCACTGAAGACGTCGATATTCCAACCGGTCAACTGAGCGGCCAAGCGGACGTTCTGTCCTTTGCGACCGATGGCCAAAGACAACTGATCGTCCGGAACCACCACATCCATCGAACGTTCTCTTTCTTTGATAATCACTTTGACCACTTCAGCGGGAGCAATGGCATTGCAAACAAAACGGGCCGGATCTTCATCCCACGTCACAATATCTATTTTCTCACCTCTTAATTCCTGAACGACACTCTGAACGCGGGAACCTTTCATGCCCACGCAAGCTCCCACGGGATCCACATCCGAATCTTTTGAATAAACACCAATCTTGGCTCGCACACCCGGTTCTCTCGCCACATTTTTAATGGTGACAGTGCCATCGGCCACTTCGGGGACTTCCATTTCGAAAAGTTTGCGCACCAGATTGGGATGACGTCTTGAAAGAACCAACATGGAAGCACGATGCGGATTGATCTCCACAAAATAGGCCTGCACACGATCCCCAATTTTATAAAGTTCCGCCGGGACCTGTTCACTGCGCGGAACGCTGGCTTCGGTGCGTCCCAGATCGATCACCAAATCGCCTTTTTCATAACGGCGCACAACACCCGTGACCAATTCTCCGACACGGTCTTTGTATTCATTATAAATAAGATCACGTTCCGCTTCTCTGACCTTTTGGATGATAACCTGTTTTGCGGCTTGAGCGGCGATGCGCCCAAACTCGGAAGGATCCATTTTCACACCCAAACTGTCTCCAACCTGAGCTTCGGGATCCAGTTCATATCCTTCTGCTACGCTCATTTGTGTGTTGTGGTCTTCCACTTTCTCTGCGACGGTTTTAAATTGAAAAAGTTCGATTTCGCCATTTTCCTGATTGTAATGGGCTTCGAGTTCTCCCAAGTGTCCCCATTTTTTGCGCGCGGCACTTAGAAAAGCCGATTCAATGGCTTCTGTCAGTTTTTCTTTCGGAATATTTTTGTCTCTTGAAATTTGATCCAGAACTCGGTCGAGTTCCTGAAACATTTTATTTTTTGGTTGGGGTTTTGTTTTTACTTTCGTTTTTGCTTTTGTTGCCATAATTCTTCACTCCTTATCTTCGCTTTTTTCAGCGACTCGAACGGGATCTGCCACTCCTGTTCTCCCTCTTGGAGAACAATCTGATTGTTACGCAAACCTTTCAAAATTCCTGAAAAATGATGTCGGTCTCCCAATTTTTCATTCGTATCCAGTTTGACAAAACTTCCTGCAAACCGTTCAAAATCTTTGGGTCGTCTTAAAGGACGGTCTATTCCCGGGGAAGAAACCTCCAAAAAATATTTTTGGGGGATGATATCTTCCACATCCAAAACCGGTTCCAGAGCCCGTGAGACGGTCTCGCAATCATCTATCGTGACGCCTTTTCCTTCGCGGTCGATATACAACCGCAAAATCCAACGCCCCTGATCGAGAATAAACTCCCTTTCAATGAGCTCCAAACCCAGACTCTCCACAACCGGATTCACAATCTTTTCAACATTTTCTAAAAGAGCGGCTATATCCATTTTATAGGGGCTCGCGTCGCCCCCTCCAACGGCAAAGCCGTTGGAGCCTCCCCCTCACGTTCGCTTTGCTCACTTTAATCATATTTAAATTCATAACCATATGTGAATGATGGGTGGCAGGCGAATGCTTGTCAGCCCGATCTTTCGGGAGGGCGTGCAAGCATTTGGACAAGGCCCAGCGAGCTGGGCCGCGTAGCAAATCCAAAGGATTTGCGGAGTTAAATGCCAGGACCCATCCTTCACATATAACAATCTCTTTTCAAAAAAAAAGTGGGCTAAAGGCCCACTTTCAGTTCATTAGAAAGCTGGAGCGGAACTAACATAACACTTGGATCATAGCAAGGGGTTTGATAGGGGGAACACGGACTATGGACTATGGACTATGGACCACGGACCATGGACAAGGGACCAAATACTTTTTAGTCCATTGTCCATTGTCCATTGTCCTTTCCCTATGCGCTTAGGTACCGTTTCATATTCCAACGTTATCCCGCTCATACACGGTCTCCCGTGTGATATTTTTAAGGCCCCGCCTTCGCAACTGGCCAAATTGTCCGGTCCCGATGACATTATTATGTCTCCGGTTGTAACTGCCTTTCTCGACCCTGACTGGTATTTAATAGAGGGGGTTGGAATTGGAAGCTTTGGCGCCGTCGATACCGTGAAGCTTTTTTTTAGAAATAAACGTACAACCATTCAAAATATAAAAACAATTTACATCGATTCCGATTCACTCACTTCTTTAAACCTTCTCAAAATTCTGTTTCAAAATCGTTTCGAAAGAAACCTCAATTCTATCCGATTTACAAGCAATCCAAAGGAAACAACCGAAGGGGCTTTACTGATTGGGGATAAAGTTTGGAAGGAAAATCCCGATCAACCCTTTCTTGATTTAGGCGAGGCTTGGACCGAATGGACAAAACTCCCATTTGTTTTTGCTTGTTGGATGACGAAAAATCCAACCATCGGGAAAAAATGGAAACCGTTCCTCATTGAAACAGCAAAATCCAATTTGCAAAATCTGGAAAAAATTTCTCAAGAAACCCATCTACTAAAATACTGGAAAAAACTTTATTACGATTTGGGAGAGCCGCAAAAAAGAGCTATCGCTCTTTTTCAAAGATATTGTGTTGGATTAACCGGCATCCCTCTCTCAGAATTGCGATGGATATAATATGCTTCTCAAAGCCCCCATTATTGTGACGATGGAAGGTCCTCCTTTGAAGGACCATGCAATTCTCGTGGAGGGGGAGAAGATCACCGCGATTCTTCCTTACGCCCAAGCGCCTTCAAATAGGGAATGTCTTGAACTTCCGCACATGGTACTTCTGCCGGGTCTCGTGAATGCCCATTGTCATCTGGAACTTTCACAATTGCCGGAGCCGCTCCCTTATCCCGGATCGTTTGTGCTCTGGATTGACCAATTAACCCGTCTGAAATTGCAACAAACTCCCGAACAAGTGGAGGCCGCGATCAAAAGCGGAATTCAGCAACTCCTTGATGGCGGCACCACCACCGTTGCCGATCATTTAAGCCCGGGCACTTCTTTGCAACCGCTTTTGGAATCCCCTTTGGAAGGGACTTGTTATCTGGAAGTTTTAGGCGTGGAGGAACAGAGGGCGCTTCATTTTTATCAGCAAGCCATGGAAAAGCAAAAAGCAAAAAGCAAAAAGCAAAAATATAAACCAAAATTTAAAATCACGCCGACACCTCATGCAACCTATTCTCTTTTGCCGGAGGTTTTTGCAAAACTTGTTTCACAACCGCCGCCCTTGTCGATTCACATCGCCGAAAGTGCCGAGGAGTTTTTACTGTTTAAAGAAGCGTCGGGACCTCTTGCGGAATTTTTGGAGCTCAAGGGGAAATTACCGGCGACGATCTGTGAAACACCGCTTCAATATTTGAAACGTCTTTCTTTATTGCCCCGCAAAGGAATGGCGATTCACGCGAATTATCTGGAAGACGAGGATGTCGCTCTTTTGCAAAACGCGGAGATGTGTGTTGTGCACTGCCCGGGAAGTCACGACTACTTTGAACATGGCCGTTTCCCGATGGGACTTTCGGAAGATGGTAAAATGAATATCGCATTGGGGACAGACAGTTTGGCCAGCAATGAAAGCTTAAGCATGCTGAGACAAATGCAATTGGCTCTCGATCACTATGCCGAACTAACTCCCGATCTTGCCATCAAAATGGCCACCCGCAATGGAGCCAAAGCCCTGCTTAGGGAAAATGAAATCGGAACACTCAAAGAAGGAAAACTAGCCAACATCATCGGCGTCCCGTTTCGTTTTCCAAAAAGAAATATCTACGAAAATATTCTGCTGAACGACAAAGTGCAGTTCTCAATGATCCGAGGTCAAGTAATCCGCGGCTTGTGAATTTCAGCTATCACGCATATGGGTTAAGAAATATGGACTTGGATAAAAAAATAAGTTAATTGTGAATTTGTGAAACCGGCGAATGTGTTGATGATTAAAACGGCGTTTCAATTGGCCGCCAAAGTGCAAGCCAAAGCCGTGATGATTTATGCCGATGTGCTGGAAGATCTGGATTTCAAGGGGCGCTTCAGCAAAAAACTTGATCTTTTCTTGTTGAGCCGAAAGAAAAAACTGGAAACCAACGGCGATGCTGAAGCCTCGTTGCAAAAACATTGCAAGGCTCTTATCTCACTCCCAAAAATTCACTTAAGCCGTATAAGTCTCATCAAATTGGCGGCCACTACGGCCCTTTCGCTTGACTATCTTACTCCCGGGGACAAGGTGGTTTGTGTCGTTGGTTCCCCCGATCTCGGATTTTTGGATCATCTTCAACTTCTCGACACCGCCAAGGAATCGGAAATTGTGATGAGTAAAGGAATTGCTACCATCGCCAACAGTGTACAACCGGAAGTCTTTCAAGCGGTCCTCCACTTGAGTTTGGAACTCGCGGAAAAAGGGCGTGAAGGAAAACCGGTCGGTACCATTTTTGTCGTGGGAGATACGGAAAAAGTCATGCCGCTCGTCAAACAGATGATTATCAATCCTTTCAAGGGATATGATGAAGAAGAACGCAACGTCCTCTCACCCCAACTCAAAGAAACAATCCGCGAATTTGCCGCCATGGACGGCGCTTTTGTCATCAGCGGTGAAGGAATTATTTTAACCGCGGGTTGCTACTTGGGCGCCGCCGGTGGGGAAGAAAATTTGCCGCGGGGTTTGGGATCAAGACATCAGGCAGGCGCCGGAATTACGACCTTGACCAGCGCGGTGGCTTTTGTTATCTCCGAATCCTCGGGCGATGTCCGTATTTTCAAAGACGGAAAAATCATAACTCAGATCGAGAAAACAGGACGATGAAACCAGAAACAACAGAACAAAAATTCGACAACCGTACTCGCGAACGTGCCTTGCGCGACGGAACTCTCAGCAAACAGGAACTTCAGGCTTTTCTCAAATCCCTTCCGGATGAGAGCTCAAAAACCTGCGAAATTCCTGTTTTTGAAGAACCCGCCGCCGAAGTCACCGCTTCCGATGACACCCAAAGTGACGAACCGACTTTCTCCGCCTAACACCGGATTAATAAGGGTCACCCAGAAACCATGATAACAGGGAACCTTCGCAAACTGCCCAGATGCTAGGCGCCCGCAGACCCGCAACCGGAACGTACATGAAAGTACGTGAGGATTGCGGGTTTGTGGGCAACAACGCAGATGGGCAG
>JACRBV010000147.1 GCA_016213065.1 Deltaproteobacteria bacterium | reverse complement strand
TCCTGCAAACAGCAAGAGGTAACGGACTTGAGCCCTACGCCTACATGCGGCACCTGTTGACAGAACTCCCCAAATCCCAAACCGCAGATCAAATCGAAAAACTCCTGCCTCACAAAATTGATTTCAAGATTTTAAAATAAACGCAGAAGGATTCGCTGATCGCTTACGGAACAGATCTTATGCAGGGTTTTGATTGGGAGATCCTGTTTAGTCAAAATAAGATACGAATTCTATAAGTGTTGAGCCATCTCTATGTGTTCAATCACCTAGATGACTATCGAACTTTTTTGATGAATGGAGAAGGACAAAGATTGCTCAATAGTCAGCTTTTACGAATGGCGTAGCGTTGAGCGTACCCGCGCAGGACCTCACGCATCATTCTTTGATATTTTCCCCCAAGCTTGTCCGCCATTGCTTTAAAGAATTCGAGGCTTCCTCTATCTACTGTTAAGGTTACTTTGACTGTCTCTTCAACGGCCGCCAGTTTTTCCGGCGGTGGCAACAAGTCAGAGATCTCTCTCAATTCCCCAATAGGCTGATCTTCAATTTTGCTTTTTCTTTTTTTCATAAAATTTTCTTCCTTTCCGCCAGAAACCGGCTCCAATAATTCGAATTTTACTTCCTCGATAAGTGAATCTTACAGTGGCGATCCTGTTTCCGACTTTACCTATACAAAACGATCTTTCTTCTATTTTGCTGTGCGCCTCATCAACGGCAATAACACGGTTCGGGTCAAAAAAAGCTTGTGACGCTTCTGCGAAACCAATCTTGTGAACCTGTTTGTTATAGGCTTCTTTTTCTTCATCCCAAACAAACGAACCGTGTGTCACTAATCTAGCCATATAGAAGTATGGCATTTATATGGATGATAAGCAATGCTTTTGCAAGGAAGAAAAACGGGTAGGACAGTTGGTTGAAAAGGAAATTATTTGTCTTCTAACAAAAATTTTTTGTTCGGGGGCTAGGAATCGAACCTAGAAAGTCAGAGTCAGAGTCTGAAGGCTTACCAGTTAGCCGACCCCCGAATGATTGCTGGTGATCCCATAAGGAATTTAGACTTTTTCTTCAATATGAAAAGTGGTAACCTTTTTTTAGTCATGGATTCAAAAACTTTTAAAAAACTTTTCGAAGAACATCGCGATAAAATTTCGGAGGCGTGGATCAAGCTTTCCGATGCCGATTTGGAGATGATTAATGGCAATTTGGACCTCTTTTTGAAGACTGTTTCCGGTGTTTATAAGGTCCCGATTGAGGTGATTTTGAAAGAATTGGAGGCGGTCCAAAAAAATATTGACGAAGGCATTAATACTGATTATTCGCCCCGTCTTGATCCTCGGGAATAAATCCACCAAAAAACACAATAAAAATCAATAGGATAGAAGGCTCTTTTTTATCCATTTTTATCTTAAAAAAGACGCAACTTTTCAGGGGTTTGTGACGAAAATACTAATAGATGCAGTTATGTCTACTGAACCTGTAAAACCAATAGCAATTGCGCCTGTTTCTGTTTCGGAAGAAACATCGCCGCAAGAATCACCACGCCTTCCAAAAATTCGGGATATTCGCGACTTGGCGTGGGATTTTCTTTCCCGTCTTTTTTATTTCGGCAACTCTGCTGATCGTTATGCTCCTCCGGTGCCGGTTTTTTCTCCTGTCCAAGAAACATACACGATAGATGCAAAAGGTTTGCAATCAAGTGTCCGACGTTTTGAAGAACCGAAACATGAACTCATTTTCCCCGATGTTATTATCGTTGGGAAAAAGAAAAAAAGTGGGGCGCCGATAGTTGTTGCTACAAAAGAAGAAATCAAAACGGAAGTACCTAAAAAAGATCAAAAGATTTTAGCGAAAGCAAAAAAAGTGAATTTGCCGACGACGTCTCCGATGGCTATGTCTGCTGAAACAGAAAAGAAAAAAGTTGCCGCCAACGCTTTGTTGTTAAGTAGAACAGACACAAATTTTGCTTTGTCTATTTCGATTGATCCAAGAAGTTTTTCCGCACGTTCTGTTCAGGGCGCTTATCTCTTCTCTCCAGATTCTTCAGAGAATTCAGTTCGTGTAATAATTAGAGAAGCCGTAGCCCAAATGGTGGGAGGTCTGGAAGATCATCACGCATGGATTGCCGAGATTTCTGTTTTTGTTATTGGTCCATGGTCTATGGTCCATAGTCCATTGTCCGATTTCCCCGGTCTATGGTCCGTTTCACCCCCAATGTCCCCTCAAATTTTAAACAAAGAACTGCCGGTTAAAATTGCAGATTTTGGGAATAGGATTTTGTCAGACCGTGATGATGCAGACCCAATGCCTTCTCCCAAAAAATTTGCATTTGATGTTTCTATTACTTCTATATCGGCATCGAAAAGAGGCAATAATGCGGGTGCTGAAGTTTCAAACCCTCTGTCGACTACACAAGAATCTGTTTTGTCTTCTGAATCTCAGGTTACCTTTGTTGGTTTCCCGGTATTGGCATCAAATGGTCCTGTGACAATGGCTCCGAGCCAATCTTCACACCGGACAGATCCGTTGGTCCTCGCCAGTACCGATCCGGAACCTTCCCAGAATGGAGATCAGGAACAAAGTAACAACAAAGATCAGGGAAGAGAAAATCCGGGACAAGAGGACGGCGAAGACGAAGAGTTCCCTACTTGAAAAAGTAGTATAGCCAGCGAGCTTTGCTCGCGTGAGGGGGAGGCTCCAACGGCTTTGCCGTTGGAGGGGGCGACGCGAGCCCCTATAAATCGAGCAGTTTTTCCAATTCCAATTCCATTTTTCTTGTTTCACTCGACTCGGCCTCAAAAAACCCCAATTTTTTGAAAGACTGAATCGCGTTTTCAAAAATTCCCTGAGAAATAGATTCGGGATATTGAATCGTTCCCAACATTAGTTGGTGTTTTCCATACAATAACATCGCCTTGATCAGATTTTTTTCGTCGTACGGTTGTGTCGGCTGGAGCAGATAAGTTCTCCACGCCACACTGTAGGCTTCAATATAATTGCGAAGAAGCGTGCTGTAACCTTTAAGCAGAATTCGGCCTTCTTTTAGAACTTTAATCTCTCCATCGTGATATTCAATCAATTTTTTTTCCTGAAGATAACAGCAGAGCTTGTCCAAGTGCTGGCTCAAGGGGAGTCGTGTGCTGAAACGGAATTCATACACAAAGAGTTTTTGCAGATAGGCGTACTCCTCAACAAGAGTGCTCAGCGCAAATGTGTCATTTTTTTGTGCCAATAAAAGATTGGACCACAGCGCAAGAGAGACAAAATAATGAATCGTCACATTTTTGAAAAAATCGAGCTCGAGACGTTTCCCCGGAGAAATTTCAAAAAAAGTCTGTTCAAAACCATTGTGACGTTTGATGAGTCCGGAAGATTCAAACTGATGAATGGCTTCCTGAAAAGCTCCTTCGGGACTCTTGTTGAGGGTGTCGGATAGTTTTATATAGGGCTTGGAGCGGAGATAGTGAAAGAGTTCGCGAAAAATAAATTCAACTTTTTCGGTTGTGATCCCCAATTTGTCGGTTGTCAGCAGACTGCTGGCAACCAGTGCTTGCGGGATGATGACAACTTGCCGGTTGATGGCGTGACTAATTCTTTGCGAGAGTCGTTCAATGATTTCCGGTTTTTTAATTTCCCAATCTCCCTCGGGAACTTCAGAAGCAACTTGTTGCCACGAAATCGGTTCGTCAAAATTAACATAGATTTTTCCATAACGTCCCTTCAAAAATCTTGTCAGCTTGAAAAGGTCCCGCGTTTTTTCTTTTGCTTTTGGTTTTCCCTCAATTTCCGCGAGATAGGATTTTTGTTCCAAAACTTTATCGTAGGTGATGCTGACCGGAAGAAAATGAAGATCGGGAACTACGTTGGTGGCCATGACATCCGAATACATTGATAGCATGCCAAGCTTGGGGTGTCTTAATTTCCCCGTGCGAGAACGGCCTCCCTCGATAAAAAATTCCTGCGGATAGCCTTCCTGAACAAGCACGCTCAGATAATTCTGAAAAACTTTTTTATAAAGGCGGTTGCCGCCAAAAGTGCGCCGAATAAAGAACGCACCGTTTCTGCGAAAATAAAATCCGAGCGGCCAGAAGGATAGATTAATTCCAGCGGCTACGAGGGGGCTTACAATGTCATTTTGATAACAGATATGCCCCATCAATAAATAATCAAAATGCGAACGATGATTTGGCACCAAAATCGTGGGCCCCTTGCTCAATAATTTTTTCAAATTCTTCAATCCTTCATGATCAACATGGATTCCCTCAAAAAGATTGCGGCTGATGAGATCAACACATGCGGCGCTAAATTCGAGATAGGAAGAGCGAAAGTCGGCGGTGATCTCCTTTGCGTAACGGTTAGCGAGCCGTTTTACAGAAGCAACCGGTTTATTTTTTTCCTTTGCGATTTCATAAATTGTCTTTGCAAGATCATTGTCTTCGAAAATTCTTTCTATAAACCAGCTTTGCGGACGCACAGGAGGACCGGTGAGTCCTCTCTTCTCCACTTGAAGAGAACCCAGAATTTTCTGGTAAAGATTCAAACTGGGATCGTCACCGACACTGGATAAAAAATCCTGAAGAGAAATCGGTTCTCCAAAACGCACCACCGCTTGTCTGCGAAAATGTCGGAAAAAAAGAATCACCTTGCGCCATTTGCCCGGGTGTTCGTTTTCACCAAAAATAGCCTCAAAAAAGGAGGCTTTTTCCCGCTTGGGGCGCCTGTCCCAAATGAGTTGTTGGGGGATTACAAAAATCGGTGTTGGAGAAAGAGTCTGAGTCTCCAAAATGGTACTCAAAAGATCTCGCATGGGTGTGGAGATGTAACTTGGATCCGTTGCATCCAGCGAGAGGAGGGCGCTTCTTCCTTCCAGTAAAAGATTTTTAAAGTAACCACTTAGAAGAGGATGTGGAAATTCCTCATGTTTTTTAAGGAATTGGATGCGTTGACTATAGTTTTGCTTGATCCATCCCAAAGGAAGCCACCGGCGTACCCGAAGGCAATTATTAAAGTCGGCCAGCGGAAGTTTTTGCTTCAAACAAATCGAATTGAAAACATTATAGTCCAGTTGGCCCAAATCGACCGTGACATAGACAAAGGTTCCTTGTCCTACTTTTAGCTTCAGAGCATCCAGATTCGATTCATCCAGACGAATATGGGGAGTGACGCGTCTGATGAGATGCTTATGCAAAAAATTTCCCTCGTCAAACATGTGGCTTATATACAGATCGGTCAATGTGTTGGTGTCTGGGAGGGAAAGGGACGCTTCCAAAGATTGCGCGGAACGGGATCTAAACAAGCGAAGAAAAGAGCTTGCAACCTTTTCAAAAGTTGTGGGATAGGCTGTGAACATATCCGTATTTAATACATTTTTTATTTCTATGTCACGAATTCATATTCTACCGCAGATATTGGCCGACAAAATTGCCGCTGGCGAGGTGGTGGAACGCCCAGCATCCGTGGTTAAGGAATTGGTCGAGAATGCTTTGGATGCGGGGGCGAAACATATTCGCGTTGATATCAGGGGCGCAGGAAGGGAACTGATTCAGGTGACCGATGATGGTTGCGGGATGACTCTGGAAGAAACAAAACTTTCCATTCAGCGCCACGCCACGAGCAAAATCAAAGAGGAGTCTGATCTTTTTTGCATTGCCACACTGGGATTTCGTGGCGAAGCACTTCCTTCCATCACCGCTGTTTCGCAGTTGACTCTGGAGTCAAAACCGCAAGGCGTTTTAGAAGGATCGCATGTCTCTGTGCGTGGTGGTGAACTTGTTGAAGCTCGCGCCGCCGGTTGTCCTGTGGGAACTAAAATCGCGGTATCTGAACTTTTCTACAACACTCCGGCCCGGTTGAAATTTTTGAAATCCGATGGTGTGGAGTTGGGGCATATTTCCGATACGCTAATCCGGTTGGCTTTAAGTCGATGGAGAGATTGTGGTTTTGATTTATATGTGGATGGCGTGCAGAAATTATCTTCTGTTTTGACAAAAGATCCACTGCCTCGTCTGAAAGAATGTCTTGGAAAATCTTTTCTCGAAGATCTGGTTTTCGTACGTGAAGAAAATCCGGAGATAAAACTTTCAGGTTGGATTTCCCATCCACGTCAGACGTCGGGGAGTGCCAATGCCATTTATTTTTATTTGAACGGTCGATTTTTAAAAGACCGCGTTTTGCAACATGCCTTGACCGCCGGTTTCAGTGATTTCCTCATGAAGGGGCGTTATCCTAAAGCGGTTTTGTATTTGGAAATGAATCCTGAAGAAGTCGATGTGAATGTTCACCCAACCAAACGGGAAGTCCGCTTTGTGCGCCCGCAAGCGGTGCATCAGTTTATTGAAAGGGCGGTCAGGAAAGTGGTGCAGAAACAGATTTACGCCAGTGCAGATTCCCCCGCCTCTCCTTTTGAAGAATTTAGCAAGTTTGTCATTCCCGCGAAAGCGGGAATCCAGCCTGTTTTAACAGTGACTGGATCCCCGATTAAAGCATTCGGGGATGACAAACTGACTTTAGAATTTTCAAAAAATCGCATTCAACAAGCCGTTGGGCGATTTTACGGTTTTAAACAAGTGGCAACGCCTCTTTTTTCTAAGTCCTCCTTCTCCGATTTTCGTGTTTTGGGATCGTTTGCCAATACTTATATTTTGTGTGAATCGGCGGATCACAAACTTGTTTTGGTCGATCAACATGCCGCTCATGAAAAAATTGGTTTTGAAAAATTAAAAAGGGATGTGGCGGCGCGAGGGACTTCTTCACAGAGACTTTTGATGCCTCTCACATGGGAGGCGAATCCGAAACAGGCGGCGGTTTTAAATCTTCATCTTAAGGAATTGCAAAATGTTGGTTTGGAAATCGAGCCCTTTGGTGGCGAAACTTTTGTCGTGAAAGAAATTCCCACTTTGTTGGCCGATATTTCCATTCCCGATTTATTGGCAAAGATTACGGAAGAATTGGAAACTTTTGAAATATCAGTCGCCGTTAAAACAGCGACAGAATTGATTTTGAAAACGATAGCCTGCCATGCCCAAATCCGTGCCAAAGATAAATTGTCTCCCGAAGAGATGCGACATCTTTTAGTGGAGATGGATCAATACAATGCCAGTCATTGCCCGCACGGCCGCCCAACGACCGTTGAAATATCTCTAACCCAAATCGAACATTGGTTTAAACGGATATGAGAAAGCAATCAGCGGTCAGCTGTCAGCTGTCAGCGGAAACAAACATTATTATTCTCTGTGGGCCGACAGCGGCGGGAAAGAGCCGTGTTGCTCTGGAGATTGCGGAAAAATTAAATGCTGAAATTATTTCCGCCGATTCACAACAGGTTTGGCGCGGACTGGATATCGGCACGGCCAAACCAACGCCTAATGAACAAAAAAAAATACCGCATCATTTGATCGATGTTGTGGGCCCCGGTGATAAATTCGATGTCTCCCAATACGTAACCTTGGCAGATCGGGCCATTAAAGAAATCAGAGAACGCGGCAGACTCCCGTTGGTTGTGGGTGGCACGGGTATGTATCTGCGTGTTTTGCTCCACGGTTTGTGTGAGGCGCCTCCACAGGACAAAGCGATTCGTCAAAAGTTAACGGAGGAAATGCAGGAATTTGGTCTCCCCGTTTTGTTTGAGCGTTTGCAAAAAATTGATCCTAATACCATCAGAAAAATTCATCCCAATGATCCCACCCGCATCATCCGCTCCTTGGAAGTTTATGAAATGACCGGTTACCCTCTTTCTCATTTTCATGAAAAACACCGTATTGAAAAACCGCGCTACGAAGCTTTACAAATTGGTATTGATTGTGACCGGAAAATTTTGTGCGAAAGAATTTCTGCGCGTGTTGATGCCATGTTAAAAGCCGGATGGTTGGAGGAGGTGAGAGCTCTCTTGAAAATTTATGACGCCGATTCTCAAGCCATGCAATCAATCGGATACAAACAACTGATAGCCCATCTTCAGGGAAGATATTCTCTGGAAGAAGCCATCGCGGAAATAAAAAAACAGACCAAGGCTTACGCCAAACGCCAGATGACATGGTTTCATTCGGATAAAAGTGTGGAATGGATAACCCAAGAAAATGCCGTTGCATTTATTCAGACGCTAATACATTGAAAATCGATAAAACGGCGAATCAATCCAAAATCTTTGTTGTTTTCCGTAAGAAGAGTTGCACCCAAATTTTTGCAGGCCAAGGCGATCAGGCAGTCGTTGATCAATCTGCTTTTTTTGATCTGCTCAAAACCATGTTTTTTGCCGATTTGCGACAGCGTATATCCGCACCAGAACCAGTCTTCCTCTGTGGGCGTAACGAGGCGTAGATCATTTTTGAAATGTTGTCTCATCTTGAGGATGACTTCTCTTTCTTTTGTGCTGAATGCCCCGGCCAGCAATTCTGCAATAATCACGCTGGTACAATAAACCGTCATTTTTTCTGAATCGAGAACCGAACCAATGGTATTTTTGCCCCTGAAAAAATTGATATAAACGGAAGTATCGATGACAAGAGTGCGAAACTTCATGATTCCAGTTTGCTCTGGTCCATATTTTTGATGGCAGGAAGTTTTCCTTTAAGGCTTTTCAGGAAATGGTTCAAATGGTCGTTAACGACAATCATATTCAGCGCTGTGTCAACTGCCTCAGTGTCTGTTTTAACGCCGAGGATTTTTTTTGCTTTTTTGATTTTTACCGGATCTAGAAGAAATTGTTTTCTGACTGTTGGCATGGAAAACCTCCTTATGTGTATAAAATAACAATGGATACACATCGTGTCAACCCGAAATTGTTCTTTTGTGAGAAAAGTCCGGGGTATCACGGATACCCCGGATCATATTGTTTCCTATCGGCACACGCCGTTGGAGCAGGCGTTGGGGCAAACGGTTGTGTTGCTGATGGCGTGACGTCTGTCAGGGCCGCAGGCATATTGTTTCAGTGTGTGTTCATCTTCGCAAACGTCGTTATGTTGCTGGCATTTTTCTCCGCCATGACCATCAGGCACGAGGGCGATGACAGCGCCGGCAAAACCCGGGTCATCCGCGCGATCGGTGTCTACGCATTGATAGAAGCGGCAGATACCATCTGGATTTGAAGGAATATCCTGACATGCTCCGTCCAGACAGATTTTTCCGGGGCCGCAGGGAATCTCTTGGTAATGTAGTCTGTTGTCGGGGCCACAGATTGTTTCTCTTACAGTTGTTCCGTCTGGGCAAAAGTCAGCATTACCTGAAGATGTGGTTCCTGCCGCGTTGGTCACAGTCACACTTCCTTGTGTGTTTGGATCACTTCCGTCCGAATCCGTACATATGGGCTCAACGGGAGTTCCGGTAATGCATACCCCGTCTCGACAGATTTTTCCGGGGCCGCAGGGAATCTCTTGGTAATGCAGTCTGTTGTCGGTACCACAGATTGTTTCTCTTACAGTTGTTCCGTCTGGGCAAAAG
>JACRBV010000146.1 GCA_016213065.1 Deltaproteobacteria bacterium | reverse complement strand
CGGTGCGGATAATGTCGGAGGAACTTGTCCTTCATGATCCCGGTCTTCCTCCAAACCCTTCCTTTAAGGTTTCTCGAAAAATATTTGATAGAGCTTGGGGTTATCCTACCGAACACGAAAAAAATATTTTGGCCATACGCCTCAAAAAATAGGTCTTCAAAAAATATTCCTTGACTCAGCCTCGCGGGAGGCGTTAAATTTACTAATGAATTCAGCAGGTTGTAAAGGGGGTTTTTATGAATAAATCAGAATTAGTGTTAAAAGTGGCTGAAAAGCTTAGTTTAACCAAGAAAAAGGCCGAAGATGTTGTGGAGTTGATTTTCGATTCCATGACAAACGCTCTATTAAAAGGAGACCGCGTTGAAATTCGCGGACTCGGCAGTTTTATGGTTCGTCACTACAATTCTTACAAAGGCCGCAATCCCCGCACGGGAGAATCCATAGAGGTAAAACCTAAAAAACTCCCGTTCTTCAAAACAGGGAAAGAATTAAAAAAGAGAATCGATTCCCCGCCAAAACCCTAAATTTTTTTGGGGGCGTCCTTATTATGCTCACATTAAATCCTATTGAATGGCTGGCGTTGCAACGGACTTCGTTTTCCAAGCCCCGCCTGACATGGAAAAAAATCAAGGAAGGTTCTTTTTCGAAAAGAAATCTTGATTTGATTCAGGGCAAAAAAGATTGGGAACTTTTGCAAAAACTCGGTTTGCAGATGACATCGTTTGAAAGCGAAGCTTATCCCAAAATTTTAAAAGAGATTTATGATCCGCCTCTGGTTTTGCTGAGCAAAGGAAAATGGCCCGTATGGGAAGAAAAACCGTGGGTGGCAGTCGTGGGTGCCAGAAAAGCAACAGAGTTTGGTAGAAAAAAAACTCAGGAGATTGTCACGCGTTTGGTTGAAGAGGGTGTAGGTATTGTAAGCGGGTTGGCTTACGGCATTGATGCGGAAGCGCATCGCGCTTGCCTCAAGGCAAAAGGGAATACATGGGGAGTTTTTGGTTGCGGTGTCGATATTATTTATCCACGTCCCCATCGGGCTCTTGCTGAAGAGATGACACAACATGGGGGTTATCTTTCCGAGTTTCCGTTGGGTACAGGACCACGTCCGGCTTATTTTCCACAGCGCAATCGAATTATCAGCGGACTTGTTCAAGCGGTTGTGATTGTACAAGCACATTTGCGAAGTGGCTCGTTGATTACGGCGCGATTTGCTCTGGAGCAGGGGAGAGATGTGTACGTTGTTCCACCTCCCGATAACAGCATCGCCTACGAAGGAAATAAAATGCTTTTGGACGATGGAGCGATAGCATGGGAAGATCAAAAACCAAAAATCAAAAATCAAAAATTGGAAACAACAGAATCTTTATTGATTCCATTTTTGAAAAAACCCGTTTCCATTGAAGTGTTAGTCCATCAAACACAAAAAAGTCCGGGTGCGCTCTTGGCGGAGTTGGTTCAATTAGAAACTGAAGGGCTGGTTAAAAAAATTCCGGGATCATTATGGCAAAGTCTTTAGTCATTGTAGAGTCGCCTGCGAAGGCCAGAACCCTCAAGAAATATCTGGGACGTGACTTCAATGTGATGGCTTCCGTTGGGCACGTCAAAGATCTCCCCAAAAGCAGTTTGGGAGTGGATGTGGATGATAATTTCAAACCGACTTACGAAGTGATCCGTGGAAAATCAAAAATTCTTAAAGAAATTGTCGATGCGGCAAAGAAAGTCGATACCGTTTATCTTGCTCCCGATCCGGATCGTGAAGGAGAAGCCATTGCGTGGCATATTTATGAAGAGATAAGCGGGAAGAAGCAGAGAGGCAAGATGCAGAGAGGCAGGAAGCAGAGAGGCAAGATGCAAGAAGTAGGAAGCAGAAAAAATGCCGGACCTGTGGTGCGTCGCGCCCTTTTTCATGAAATTACGGAACGGGCGATTAAGGAAGCGATTGCCAATCCCATCGATCTGAATTCCGATTTGTTTGAAGCGCAACAGGCGCGTCGTATTTTGGATCGTCTGGTCGGTTATAAAATCAGTCCTCTGTTGTGGGATAAAGTCCGCAGAGGTTTGTCGGCAGGGCGTGTTCAATCCATTGCGGTGCGCATTATTTGTGAAAGAGAAGCGGAAATTGATCTTTTTAAATCACAGGAATATTGGTCGATTCTTGCAAACTTGGAAGGCTCGGCGTCTCCCGCATTTGATGCCAAATTGATAGGGACCATGGACCATGGACCATGGACTGTGGACCCAAAGGCGGGAAAAAACCCCATACCCAACAAAGAAAAAGCTAATGCCATTTTGGGGAAATTGAAAAAGGCACAATTTGTCCTCAGCAAAATCACGAAAAAGGAGAGAAAGCGCAATCCTCTGCCACCCTTTATTACAAGTCAGATACAGCAAGATGCATCGCGCAAACTTGGATTCACCGCGAAAAAAACAATGACCTTGGCGCAGATGCTTTATGAAGGAGTCGACATGGGTGAAGAAGGTCCTGTGGGACTCATCACTTATATGCGCACCGACTCCACGCGTGTTTCCGCGCAGGCACTCGATGGCGTGCGGGAATTTATCGCGAAGCAATACGGAAAAAAATCTCTGCCAGCGACTCCAAATTTTTACAAAAGCAAAAAGGGTGCGCAAGATGCTCACGAAGCCATTCGTCCGACCATGCTCGATTTGCCTCCCGAAAAAATAGCGCAATATCTGGAGCCTGACATGCTCAAACTCTACGATCTTATTTGGAAACGTTTTGTCGGCTCGCAAATGAAACCGGCGGAATATGATCAGACAAGTTTTGATATTGAAGCGGGAGAATATCTGCTCCGGGCAAGCGGCTCTGTGCTTCGATTTCCGGGCTATTTAGCGGTTTATATGGAAGGGAAAGACGAAGATATTAAAGAGGAGGAAGAAGCAGAGACGCTTCCGTTGTTGAAAGAAGGGGAGACATTGCGATTGCTGGATGTGCTTTCAAGACAACATTTTACCGAACCGCCGCCCCGTTATACGGAAGCCTCGCTCGTCAAAACATTGGAAGAGCTTGGCATTGGCAGACCCTCCACTTACGCGCAAATTTTGAGTAATATTCAGGACAAAGATTACGCGGTGAAGGCGGAGGGACGTTTCAAACCAACGTCGCTGGGTGTGTTGGTCAACGAATTACTTGTGAAACATTTTCCGGATATTTTGAACGCACAATTTACCGCGCAAATGGAGAAAGAATTGGATGATGTGGAAGAGGGAAATCTAAAATGGGTTCAGGCGCTTCACGATTTTTATACTCCCTTCAGCAAAACTTTGGCGAAGGCCGAAGTAGAGATGAAGGACATAAAACGCATGCAGATTGAAACCGATCTGAAATGTGAGAAGTGCGGAAACCCTTTGGTGATCCGCTGGGGACGTCACGGTGAATTTTTATCCTGTTCCCAATATCCCGAATGCAAAACAGCGCATGAATTCACGCGCGACGACAAAGGGGTCATTAGTATTCAGGAGCGGGAGTTCAAGGGAACCTGCGAAAAATGTGAAGCGCCGATGATTGTGAAGCGGGGAAGGTTCGGTCCCTTTTTGGCGTGTACCCGTTACCCCGATTGCAAATTTACAAAAACCATTCCGGTGGGAGTGCCTTGTCCCAAATGCAAATCGGATCTGGTTCAAAGGCGTTCCAAACGCGGGAAGTTTTTTTACGGATGTTCCAAATATCCCGCCTGCGATTACGCCAGTTGGAACAAACCCATTCCCCAAGAATGTCCGCAATGTCATCATCCTTTTCTCGTCGAGAAATATTCCAAAAAAGCCGGCGGCGTTTACGTTGCCTGCCCCCAAAAAGAATGCGGCTACACCAAAGAACCCCCTCAATGACATAACGCGTCATGCCTTGCTCTTTTTCACGCAACTGTTTTGAATCCCTGCCGAAGACTCTATTGACACATGAAAAATGTTTTTCTCAGAGGATTTCTCGTTCTTTGTGCCTTGAGCTTTTGCTCTTTGGCAGAAGCAAACACCTGCAATGTTGCCTATCCAAAAGATTTTTTGCCCGCCTTTGAATCTCTCTCCAAGGGAACTTGTTCGGAACTTTCTTTCACCGGTTCGATGGAAATATTTTTGGAGAAACCTCTTTTACTCAATCAATTCGGTCCACCCATTTCCATTGTTGCCCCTCAAGGCAAAACAGTCCGTTTCATCGGGTGGCGCGGCGAAAATAAAACAGCGGGACTCACGATTAAACGCGATAATGTGCTTCTGCAAAATGTTATCTTTAGTGACTTTCCGGGGAATGCTCTTGAACTGTCGGGAAATAATATTCAAATTGTGGAAAGTGAAATTTCACGAAGCGGTCTGAGTGGCATTGTGATTACAGACAATCAGGATGCTCTTGCATGCAATGCGCTCTCTTTTCAGAATCTCGCCCGAAATATTTTATTGCGGGACAACCACATCCATCATAATGGCGATTTTGGTGTGTGGGTTGAAGGGTATCAAGTGTCCATTCAGTCTTCATCTCCCAATCGCTCTCAAATCCATGACAACACGCGCGCTGGAATTTTTCTCAAAGGGGAGTCGGCCTATTATCGGTGTAAAAAAGAGGATGCACCTTTTGATCCGTTGAAATTTTTACACACGTTATTTCTTTCCAAAGTTGCCATTTTCAATAATGGACCTACTGAAAACAGAATGGGTGTGCAAACCGAAGAACCTGTATTTCCAAGACCCACCGAGGTGATGGCTATTCTCAATGCTGGCGGCGATGTCACCGTTTCAGGTCATATTCCGCTGAGTGCGGATTCCAAAAATCCGTGGAGTTTGGGGCGTATTGATCCCGTCAATCTTCAGGTTGAAATTTATGCGGGCCTTCCGGGCGATGGCGCGCAGGGTAGAACTTTTGTGGGCGTTGCCGAAAAAATTTCTTTGAGTGGAGATTTTCAAACGGTGATTGTCAAAAAAGATTTGCCGGAGGGAAAAGAAATTCTTTTCACAGCCCTTGCAGAGGATGTGGTGCTCAAAGTTTCTTCCGGATTTTCTCTGCCTGCAAAGGCTCTGCCTGCGAAGCTGGGGGATAAAGTCTCCGCTGAGGATGATAACATTCCGGAAAAAATTGAAGAACCAACAGAACCGACCTCCGCCGATTTAGATACCGATGGAGATGGAATCAGTGATGCAGAGGAGATCAATCATTGGCACACCGATCCCAAATCGTGCGATACCGACAAGGATGGAGAGAGCGACAGCATTGAACTTGGCAGGATTCATCCCGATGCACCGACGCCCGAATGCCGTGGGCTTCAAAAAGCGGGAACAAATTTTCACGACATTCATTTGTTGAATCCACTGGAGGCCGACTCGGATCATGACGGCATTCCCGATGGTGGGGAAGATGCGAATCACAATGGCTGGCTGGATTTTAATGAAACGGATCCAACAAATCCGGACACGGACAGCGATGGTTTAAATGATGGCCTTGAAAAAAATCTCGTGAACGATTCGTTTGGGCTGGGCGGTGTGGATATCAGTCATTTGTCCAACGGCGAGCGCTGTTCTCCGCCCACGGACAAACTGGATGTTGATTGTGATGGTGTCATCAACGCGCGCGATGAAGACAGTGACACCGATGGTTGCCTTGATTCGGAAGAGGGGATTAAGGACACTAACAGTGATGGCATTCCTGATGTCTGGCAGGCCGATGTTAAAACATGCGGTCAGCCCTCCAAAGTATCTTCTTCTTCCCCCTCCGCTCCATTGGGTGGCGGTTCCAACAAACCAACTCCTTCCGAAGTAGCACCTCAAAAAAGCAATGCAGGTGCTGAAGCGTTGTCTGCAAAAGGCGGGGGATTTTGTCAGTTGAGAGTGACGGCGGAAAAAAATATTTTTCCGTTTTTGGTTTATTTAGTCTTCTTTTCTTCGATGTGGATGGTTAGACGATCCGTGCCAAGAAGGTGACTGCCAAGACCCGCAATATCTGGAATCTCACCTGTCCATCCAACAGATAAACCAAACGCCCCAACCGCGTCGGTTCTTTGACCGGTCTCCGTTGATCTTTCCGTGGAGAAGTGACGGTAGTCAAAGCAGGCTTGGAGCCCCGATTTTGCCGCGCAAATTCCAACGACAGGCAATCCGAAAGTGGCGAAGCCTCCCGTTTCGTGATGGTACCCCGCCTGAAGAAGACCAGCATACAGAGATAAATTTTCGTTCAGATCTAAATTAGCTCCAAGAGCGACGTCACTTGTTGGTCCCAATAACCCTTCCGCGTAGAGACCAAGACTGTTCCATGGACCATGATTTTTCCAGATATCCCATGTCAAAGTAGTAAAGATAGAGGGTGCCCACATGGTGTTTTCTTGGTGAATTCTTGGTTTGTTTTTTGCGGCACGTATTACAGAAGGTGTTGGTTCAATGCCTGGCCTTAATTTATGAGGCACTTCCGATGAAACAGTGGTTTTCCCAATACCACCTCTCACTGAAACTCTTACAGGGGAGGCTTTGCGAGGCTCTTCCGTGATATTCTGCCCTTGTTTGCGTCCATCAAAATCGGTCTCCAAAATTCCCTGTAGTGCGCTTGCATCTTGATAAACCTTATTCTGAAAGATCGATAATTCAGTTGTGCCGGAAGCAATCTCTTCCGCTGGTTGTGTGCCGACTGCCATTTGCCATGGTGTGACGGAGATCTTTTTTGGTTCAATTTTAATCGTGCGTGTGAAAGTGGCGGTTTGACCATCGCTATTTATTGCTGTGGCCGTCTGCGTATTGCCACGAGTTTGAATGTCATCCGTTGAGACAGTAGATTGCAGATAGGTTCCCTCATTGCCATTGATGATGGGTTCACCATTGTCGATAAAGTGGACTGTGAGTGGCGGTTTTGGAAAAATATTTTCCGTGAGCTCGGCGATCAATGTGCCGGTGTCGTTGTTGACAAGAAAATAGTCGCCTTTGATTTTTGTTGATAGCAGTCTGCGGAAAGAACCAACAGTATCTCCATCGACAGATTCACTGAAACTGCTGTTTTTCAATTTCCACAGGGGTTTGTCAAAAAGATATCCTTCATTTGTTACAAAAGCAGTCCTATTAAGATGATCCGCCAAGGTGAACGTATCTCCTCCGCATGTATATTGAGTTCCCTGAGCATAGGTTTGTGCAGAGAGTGCTATTGTGGTGCAAGGATCCTGCAGTGTGACAGTACCATCTTTTTCCGGAACGACTCTTTGCAGTTTAGGAGCGTCAATGACAGGTGTTTTTGGTTTTAAAAGTTCTGTCCCAATCGTTGCAACTTCTTTGCCCGGGTCTGTGAGTGGTTTGATAACCCATATACCACTTTTATCTTGATAGATGAGGACTTGCTTGCTGTCTTTGAGTTCCTGAGGAGATTCCTTGGAGCCTTCCGTGTGGTAATTCCATGGACCAAGCTTGTTTCCATTCCACTTGGCTTCGAAAACAACTTTTGTTTTTGGTGAGGAAAGGGAACTGCCAAAAGTGTAAGTGTGGATTAATTTATCATCAGGCTCTTCTATATCCTCTTTCAGCTGTCGCACCACAAATTGTGTGCCCTCGTTTGTCATTTGTATGCGATAGACATCAATTTTTGCGTTTGTTTTTGCCTGAGCGCGGGCTTCTGTTTTTTCCGTCGCAAGTCGTGCCGCCTCTTCAGCTTTTTTGGTGGCCGCGGCTTCATCAGCGACTCTTTTTTCCTCCGCTTCCCTTGTTTGTTCAGCTTTTTTCTCATCTATTTTTCTTTTGGTTTCAGCTTTTGCTCTGGCTTTTTCTTCAGCTTTGGCTTTGGCCTCTGCCGCCTTTTTTGCCTGTGCCGCGTCTCGTTCCGTTTTCTGAATGGTGGCTATTTCTTTTTGTGCCGTTTTCCACTGTGCATTTCTGTGCGAAACTTTTCCGAAACCCAGTTGCAAAAGTTTTAGTGCGATTTTCGGTTCGTCTTTTGCCGTCTCTTTAGCTTTGGCAATCAGTTGATCCAAGACGGTTGTATTTGCCTTGTCGGCCAATTTTTTCTGAGCTTCCCCAACTTTTTTCTTGTCGCCACTAAGAAGATCAGCAACCAGAGCATCCACTGATGGAGGTGGAGTGACGGGAGATACGAGAGCAGGTGCACCCAGATCAGTCAGTGTTTGTGGAGGTGGACTTCCGCCATCCGCGGGTTCTACATCTACCAACGGCATATCCATGCTGAATCCTCCGTCCGATGGCATTCCACTATCTGGCGTTCCGGCCCCTGCGGCTTCAGGAGCCGACCCTGCATCAGCCTTTGCTTTTTCTGCTTCTGCCTTGAGGCGTGTTGCTTCTGTTCCATTTGCAAGATCATCTAAAAATTGTTGCGCCATTTTTCCCTCAGTCGTTTGATTTCCCGCAATGGCAACAACGGCTTCTGCGGCTTTTTCTCTCGAAGCCATGGTTTTCTGATCATCCGGGTAGAATAAAGACAAGTCGGCCACAACGGCCGTTATTTTTTTATCTTGGGCATATTGAATGGCGGCTACTCTTGCCTTAAAGTTAGGACCACTCAAAACTTGACATAAAACGGAAACGACTGTTTTTTCCGACGCATTTTTCAGCTTCTCTTCTACACTCTCATTATCTGTACCAACATCGCCATTCCAAGAACTCAGGATGACATTTTCCTCTTCCAGTCTTCTTCGTTCTGCCGCGGCTTTTTGTTCCGCGGCTTCTTCGGCCTTGCGCGCTTCTTCGGCTTTTCTTGTCGTTTCCGCCTCCGCCAATTTTTTCCGCTCACTGTCTTCTTTGGCCGCGATTTTTGTTTGGATTGAGTTCTTTGCCTCCGCAACTTCTTTTTCTGTTCCCATTTTTTCAAAACCGCGGAAGAGAAGTTTTATCTGTTCAAAATTTGCATCAATATCTTGCAAAAGCTCCCCAAGCTTGGCCATGAGAATTTTTAAACCCTGAGGTCCCAAAGCCGCCAAAGCATCCTCTGCCACACCAATTTTACCGGTATCGGCACTTGTTAAATCCGCCCAGAGTGTTTTGAGTGCTGATGGAGCTGGAATGATATCAAATTGTTTTTTCCCGCGCTTTATCAACAACAGTTCTTCTGTGGTATTGGTAAACGTTGGTTTATAGGCAATGCCATTAATTTCGATTTTCCAGTCGGACCACTTTCCTTTTTCAAATACGGTTACAACATTCATTTCAACTGTTTCGTCATCATCCAAAATACAGCGGAAAAGGCTTGTAGAACGTGTATCGTTTGTAACCTGTGAGGAAGCTACTTCATCGTTTGAAATTGGAGGACAAGAAGTGCTGAAAGCACCTTCATTCGTGAAAAAGGAAATATTCGGCAATTTTGGAGCGAAAGGTTGTTCTTTTAGGGGCAATGGTAAATCCATGCCTCCGCTCAGTTTTGTTTCTTCGACTCTGGGTTGAGAACTTGCCAAAAGCGTCGCCGCTTTTTTGCCCGCATCTGTATTGGGAAAAAGTTCTGCCAATTTTCGTTGGAAAGGAATCTTTTCTTCGTTGGATGATATTGAGGCAATTTTACTCTCTAATTTTCGTATACCAATGGACCCAAGTGCAACAAGAGTCTCTCCTGCAACTTTCACTTTTTTTGCGTCTTTGCCGATCAAGGCTGAGAAAAGGATGTTAAAGTCGGTCAAATCTGCTTGCAAATGAATGCTTAAATTTCCGAAAATGATATTTCCAGCATTTTCTCCTGCGACAACTAAAATATACGGCGAATTTTCTCCTGCTTTGTCTTTTCCATCGCTGTAAGCGACTGCGGCCATTTGATAATCGTCGTTTTTCATGGTTTTTCCCGTGACCAGATAAATACGTGTGAGAAGTATCTCTGGTTCTTCCGCGGTATTTTCTTTTCCGACGATAACCCCGGAAGGGTTCATGGTAAAAACGACGGGGGCAATGCGTTGATAATTGGTATAACGATTTTTTTGGATTTCAGTGATTCTTGCTTCCAGCTTTTCTTTTACGCCATGTTCCAATTGATAAGGGTTTGTTGACCCCACGGCTATTTTCCCCAAGGCGAGGATGGCTTTTAATTGTGCTTCTTTCATTCCCATCTTCGCATTGTAGTCCAAAAATGCTTTAACTGTTTTCAAGACTTCTTTCGGGTTTTTTGCAGATGGTATTGGAAGGATTTGTAATGGATTCTCTCT
>JACRBV010000145.1 GCA_016213065.1 Deltaproteobacteria bacterium | reverse complement strand
CGGTTTTCGTCAAATGATGCCACTGATGAGTTGTGAACGGGACGACGCGGAGGTCGAGAAAGTGAGAACGGGCGTAGGAGAGTCTTTTGCCGAAGTTCGAAACGTCCTCATCGACTCACTCGCGGATATCGACAATCTCATAGCAACGCACAACAACCAAATCGGAGAATTGCTTGCCATCGCCAGCTCTTTCACAAATGGGCGTTGACGTGCTGTTTGAGGGATTCCATGGTGAATGGTTTTGTAATGTAATCGCAGGCACCCACTTCAATTCCCCATGATTTGTCATTCGAACGGGATTGGACTGTTAGCATGATAATGGGGATCTTTGTTTTTATAGCCTTGTTATGGCAATCAGGAAAGTCAGTCCGAAAAATCCCGAAGCGACGAGCAGGGGGTAATGAATACCCAAGCGGTCAAAAAGCAGGCCCGCGAAAATGGGGCCCGCAATGCGCGCGAGACTTCCGGCGGATTGATAGACTCCCATGGTAACGCCTTGTTGTCGTGGATCAGCGCCTTGTGACACAAGACTCAACAGGGAAGGGTTCACAATAGCGTAACCAACGGCATAAATAATCAGGCTGGTCGTAAAGATGGAGAGATCAAAAGCGTAGCCGGCGCTGATCAGCGCAACACCTGCCACGAAACTGCCAATAATAACCAGTTTTGTTTCGCCCAAAATACGGGCAAGACGCCCGATTCCTCCGCCCTGAATCAACACCATCACAATGGCCATGGCGGCCAGAAGATAACCGGCGGATGTAGCCTGAAGATGAAAGCGATCAAGAACAAAAAGAGCGAAAGTTGTTTCAAGTTGTGCCATCGCCAGAGTCACGAGGAAGAAAAGAAGAATGGGTTGGAATGTTTTCTTGTTCGCCAGAATTTTTAAAAAATGTTGACGGTCAACAGAATGGCGATGATCAAAACGGACCGATTCGGAAAGCGGTGGCTCCTTTAAAATGGCAAACGTGAAAAAGAAATTGAAAAAGGCAAGACCGCTTGCCACAAAAGCGGGAAGCGCATAACCCCACTGGGACAGAAATCCTCCGATGGCCGGTCCAAAAAGAAAACCAAGTCCGAAAGCGGCACCGATCATTCCCATTCCTTTTGCACGGCTGGAAGGAGGCGTGTTGTCGGCGATATAGGCGGAGGCTGTGGCGATATTGGCTCCAAAAAATCCGGCCAAGAGGCGGCTTAAAAAAAGACCGGCCAGTGTTTTTGCAAGACCCAGAAAAAGCATAGAGATGGCAATGCCTAAAATGGTGGTGAGCAAAATGGGGCGTCGTCCAAATTTGTCCGAAAGTTTTCCCCAAAGCGGAGAAAAGAGAAACTGCATCGCTGAATAGCTCATCATGAGGAAACCCAACACCGTTGCGGATGCCCCGTAGGACTTGGCGTAGTAGGGAAGAATGGGTATCAAAATTCCAAATCCCAAAAGATCGATGAAGATAACAAGAAAGATAGAGGTGAGCGCCTTGCGGTTCATGGACCCCTGATCTATATTTTAATCACCGCCGGAAATAAAGGATAAGTTGGTCGAACATTTTGTATGTTTTTTAGATCACAAAAAATAAGTTTTGGCGATTGAATTGGATCTTGCTTTATGTTTCAATGAGCTTGCATTTAGGAGAGGGGGAGGGCATGACAAAAAAAATAACTTGGGAGGAGATTCAAAAACAGTATCCCGATCAATGGGTTTCTTTAGTTGATGTGGAGTATATAAGTGAGGGAATTGTGAAATCGGGGATTGTGACCGCCGCCGGATCTGATTTGAAAATAGTAGTTCAACAATTAAAAGAGAAAAATCTTCAATCGGATCGTTTTACCTATACTGGCTCCATCAAACATTTTTTTGGTTTTGCAGAATGGACAATCACAGATGTTCCAACTCATCAATAAAGAGGGTTTGTATTGTGCGGAAGCACAACTGCCTTTCAAAAATCAGAATCAGAACGAAAAAGTGGAATTGGTTTTTGACACAGGTGCGGCTTTAACGATTGTCGATACAACCATTATTGATTTTCTTGGTTATTCAAGCCGAGACGCTTTTAGGATATCCAATCTGGATGGTGCCGCTGGACGTTCCAAAGGATATCTTATAGAAATACCTACGTTTCGTTGTTTTGGATTTGAAATGACCGAATTCGAAATTGCCTGTCACGATATGAACAGCAAATTGGGTGTAGCAGGAGTTTTGGGAATGAATTTTCTCAGGAACTTCAGAATGGACATCAATTACAATACGGGTGAAATCCACTCGATCATTCTTTCTTCATTACAAAAAGATAATTAAACCCGCGCAGGAAAAAGTTTTGTTCGAGGGCTGTTTTTTTCCACTGCGATTTTTTGAGGCTTTTGTTGTGGCGTACGACGGTAATAATGTCAACGGGCTTGAAGTAGTGGCACAATATCTCAAACATTTTGAAACCAAGCGGCATAAACCCCTGCTTTTTTTTGTAGGAATCGGAAATATAAAGTCCCATGTAGCGCCGGGGTTTTAGAACACGGTAAATTTCCCGAATCACTTTTTCCATTTCTTCAAAATATTTTGGGTCTTCCGCCTTGATGAGACCGATACATTTTTTGTCTCCCGAATAGGAAAGATGGTCGGAGTAGGGAGGGTCGACAAAAAGAAAATCGACTGTTTCGTTTTTCAGCGGAAGATCTCTGGCATCCGCTTGCTGAACACCTTCACGGGAGGGCGCGATATCAAGCCCTGCACCCTGCGTCCCAAATCGTTGCAGACATCAATCGTGGTGCCGGACCCGCACATGGGATCGACAATCAAATCATTTTCCCGCGTGTAGCGTTTCAAAAGATTCCAGATAATGTAGGACGGTGTGGCGCCCGCATAGAGTTGGCTTCCCTGAGATTTTTTGCCGTAGTGCTGGGAAGGGTATTCCCAGAGTGTCGTTGCTTGTAATTCGAGATCAGGTTTTTTCATTTCCATTTTTCCGCGTCTGCCGGGAAGAGTACGCGCAGGAAATGATCCGTCAAGTAGACGTTGTTGTCTCCCTCTTTGCGAATGTAACTCTCGCCGAAACCAGCGCCCATCTTACCAAGATAAAGTTTGGCCAACTCTTTGCCCGCTGAATCATAAAACCAGACCTGCATTCCTACAGGACTGACTTCAAAATAACCGTGTCGCTCCGGATTGCTTCCGGCCAGTGAAACGACATGAAGATTTTTTAGGATATCCAGCGCCGCTAACAATTTCCCACTGTCGATTTTTTGCCAACTCTCAGGAACTTTCTCCGCAGGATTGATATTCTCGCGAATTTTTGTTTTTGTATTTGTTACCACCCACTCCTCATTTTCTTTTTTCAGTTTTACACCATTCATCAAATGTTCAATTTGAATAGAATTCACTTGTTGTGGATCAAAATCGGGAAGAAAAATTCTGTTTAAAACATCTCCCGTTTTTTCGCGTGTCGGTTTTTCAAAATGCCAGACCAGAAAGGCGGCCACGGAAACGAGCATCAAATAAAGAAGAGAGCGGGATAATTTTTTCATAATTTTAAGGCTTTTCTCCTCCAAAGAAAAATTGTAGCCCCCAACCCGATCAGCAAAAGAGGGCTTAGGAGAATGTTAATGAACCGGAGACCCGTGCGTTGTGCCTCTGTCAGCACAAGAATGGAAGTGGCCGCATTTCCCTTGGTTCTTACCCCCAAAAGCTGGTTGCCTGTTGAAAATGCATCGACCGCATTTTCGACGAAGACAATGTTCTCCTCGAATAATTCCAAAAACTGGTTTTGTACAAAAGCACTATCTCCCACCACAACCAGTTGCGTCGTGGGTCCCTCTTTTTTCTTTTGAGTCAGCATGACTCCCAGTGGAATTACCTCCGGTTTTCCCTGTGACATTGCAGTCTGAGCATTTTGCGGATCAAGCGGTAGCGCCGGATTTGCGTTTGCCGTCATCCCGTATTGGGTTGTTTTGAAAAGAATCGATTCAGAAACTCCTTCAGGGAGGGGCTGTAAGAGTCGAACGGGACTGGGCCACGGGAGAATAATCAAACCAAGCTCCGAAACCACCGGTTGTGTCGGATTAAAATTGACCGGAATAATTTTCACCCAGAAAGGATAGGGGATATGATAACTGACAACGCCGCCCGTGAAGGTGGCCGTAGCACTGGAGCGATCCAAGACAATTTCTTTGCCGACCTCGATTCCATATTCTTTGAAAATATCGCTCATCGGATTTTCTTTAAGCGTTGGTTTGAGTCCTTCCTTTGAAACTGAAACCCGTTCCGCAAGTACAATCGCTTTTCCCCCGTTTGCAAGATAGTCGGCAAAAAACTTTTTCTGTGCGTCGGACAAAGTGTCGGGAACAACCATGAGAAGAATTGGCATCTCGTCAATGTTTGCTTTCGGAGTATCTTGCGGTGAGTAAGCGCGGATTTCATAACGCTGTCTTAACCGCTCAATCAAAATATCATATCCCTCTTTTTTTGCTTCTTTTTGCCCCGACATGGACGCTGTTGCGGGACCCCACCAACTCAAAACGGGTTTTTTGACCTGAACAATTTTAGTCATGCCGGCATCAAGCCGGTATTCCAGATTGCCGGTATTCTGAATCACCGCCAAAACTTCCTGTCGCGAGGCAAAGCTAAGTGTCATCCCCAGATAAATTTTCTGAACTTCCTGTTTATCTTTTTGGATGACGTTTAATTCGATTGATGGAATTCCCATCGCCTGCACCTTCTGTTCCATGGCGGGGCTCGATTGGGGATTGTAATATTCCACTTTTAGATGACTGCCCGCATAGGTTTTATATTCGGCGAGCATGTCCTCCACATCACGACGGACATTGGTGAGGGCAGGAGGGAGGTCCGGTGTAAAATAGAGACGGATCGTCACAACATCATCCAGATTTTTCAAAATTTCTTTGGTGGCCGGAGCCAGAGTATAATTTTTTTGTTTCGTCAGATCGAGCCGAGCAAAATGGCGCGAGGCAAGCAAATTGAGAGTTGCCGCGCCAATTAAAATCGCCAAGATTAAAATCCATCGTTCCTTAGAACGCCCTTCCAAAGATTTCAGATTAAAAAAGAGAAAGAGGGAGATGACGGAGAGATAATAAATAACATCACGACTATCAACCACACCGCGACCGATTGATTCAAAGTGTGTTCCCAAGCCGAGATATTGCAGAAGAGAAACCGTCAGCGGTGAGAGTCCCGTTGTGACCAGCGGCTCTCCGATGATGAAGAGAACAAAGCAGGCAACCACTCCCACAATGAAAGCAATAATCTGGTTATTCGTCAGCGATGAAATCCAAAGACCAATGGCCATGTAGGCCCCGCCCATGAAGAGCAATCCCAGATAGCCTCCGATCACGGGACCCCAGTCGAGTTTGCTGATCAGAGAAACGGTGATGGGAAGAGGAAAAGTAAGAAGCAATGCTGTCGTCAGCAAACCCAACCCGGCCATGAATTTGCCGATCAGGATATTTTTTTTCGAGATCGGCAGGGTGAAGAGCAGTTCAATGGTGCCCTGTTTTCTCTCCTCCGACCATTTCCCCATCGTGATAGCGGGCACGAAAAAAAGATAGATCCACGGCATCAGCGCGAAAAATCCTCTGAGACTTCCCTGCCCCGCAAGAAAAAAACTGCGCAGAAAGAGCCACGTTGTCACCACGAGAAAAGTGATCAGATAGATGTAGGCAATCGGTGTGATGAAATAATCTTTGAATTCCTTTTTTGCGATGTTCCAGATCGTATGCATTATTTTGTCAGCTCCAGAAAAACATCTTCCATCGAGGTGGTTTCGCGCCGCAATTCCGCTAGACTCCATTTGTTGCCCACCACCCATTGAAAAATATCTTCGCTATGGTCGTTATCGTCTTTGCTTTGCAATACAACCGTTTGCCAGACTCCGTTACTTTCCGGCAAAAAGGTGTCAATCGTCAGAGTAGCAAGTTTTTGAATTTCTGATTCGATGGTTTTTCGGTCGGCTTTAATTCGTGTGACGTAGCGATTTTTGCCGAGGCCTTTTTGCATGAGACTTTGAAGGGACCCTTCGCCCACGAGTTTACCGCGCGCAATGATGAGCGCGCGACTACAGACCGCCTGCACTTCCTGCATGATGTGAGTTGATAAAATTACGGTTCTTTCTTTTCCGATCTCCTGAATCAGCCCCCGAATTTCCTGAATTTGGTGGGGATCCAGACCGGTGGTTGGTTCATCTAATATAAGGAGAGGGGGTTTGTGGATCATTGCCTGTGCCAGACAGACTCGTTGTTTGAAACCTCTGGAGAGTTCTCCAATCGGACGCCCCACTACTTGCGAAAGACCGCAAAGTTCAATGGCCTCCTTCAGATAAGCCGTTTTTTTGTCCTTGGGGACATTTCTTAATGAAGCACCATAAAGTAAAAATTCGGTCACTTCCATTTCGGGATAGGAGGGTGCATTTTCCGGCAGATAGCCTATTTGTCTCTGCACCTCGGCCGGGTTTTCCAAAACGGAAACACCATTGAGAGTAACATTTCCGGCGTTTGGTTTCAGGTAACCCGTAACGAGTCGCATGGTCGTGGTCTTGCCGGCGCCGTTGGGTCCCAGCAATCCCACCACTTCTCCCTTGTGAACTTCGAAGCCAATGCCGCGCACGGCTTCAACCGGACCAAAAGATTTTTGAAGATTTTCAATTTGAAGCATGTTGAGGTTGCAAATCTTAAGATTTTTTGAAAGAGTGTCAATGATAGAGGAGCTTACATTTTATGATTATCGGACTCACTGGAAAAAATGGATCGGGCAAAGGGGAGGTGGCCAAGTTTCTCACCGATGCCGGTTATCAATATTATTCTCTCTCGGATGTTTTGCGGGAAGAACTCAAAAAACAGGGGAAGGAAGTCACGCGCAAATCGTTGACCGACTTTGCCAACGATCTTCGTTTGCAAAGGGGCGCGGGCGTGTTGGGATCCATTGTTGCTTCCAAACTGGAGCCGGATGGAAATTATATTGTTGATTCAATCCGGCATCCGACGGAAGTGGAAGCTTTGCGCCAGATTCCCCATTTTTATCTTCTCGCTGTGGAAACAGATCCGCAGGTTCGTTTTGAAAGAATCAAACTCCGTTCCCGCGAAAATGACACGCTCACCTATGAATCTTTTGTGGCGCAGGAGGCCAAAGAGGCGGCCGGGAAAAAAGCAACCGACCAACAATTGAACTCCACGCTTGATCTGGCCGACGCGACGATTGAAAACAACACAACGCTTGAAGAATTGCACCAGAAAGTTCGTGAGGTTTTGCAAACGCTGGCGATGAGTGCTGAACGTCCCGGTTGGGATGAATATTTCATGGGAATTGCCAAACGCGTGGCGCTTCGAAGTAATTGCATCAAACGCAAAGTGGCGGCGATTATCGTCAAAGATCAGCGCATCATCTCAACGGGTTATAATGGAACTCCGCGCGGCATCAAAAATTGCAACGAAGGAGGATGTCCGCGATGCCACAAGTTTGGAATTTCAGGTTCCAACCTTGAAGCATGTCTCTGTTCTCACGCTGAGGAAAATTCGATTGTCCAGTCCGCTTATCACGGCGTGAGCATCAAAGGCGCAACACTCTATTCCACGTTGTCTCCCTGTTTGGCTTGCACGAAAATGATTATCAACTCCGGCATTCAAGAGGTGATTTATAACAAGGGATATAGTCTGGAAGAAACAGCGTCACGTCTTCTTAAAGAAGCAGGCATCACCGTTCGACAATGGGGAGATGAAAAATAACATGCCTCCTCCACAAAACCGCAGAAAATATGCGCGCCTCGATATTGCTTTGACCGTGAGTTACGCGATTGAATCCGCTTCGGGCGAGCTCTCCGAATATGCCGAGGCAGTCAGTTCCGACATCAGTGCCGGCGGTTTGCGTTTGATGACACCCACCGCTCTAACCCCCGGAAGTATTCTCGATCTGGAGGTTTTTCTTGGGAGTGATCCGGAAAGTCGCATCAAAGCAAAAGGAGAGGTGGTCTGGCAAAATCAAATTTCCCCCACCAGTTTTGAAACCGGCGTGTTGATCCAACACATGGACAACGACGCCAAAAAGAAATTCATGGAATTCGTCTTCGACCAAATGAGCCGGTTTGTTGGGTTAACCAAAAAGTAACCCATCGTATAGTACCATGATCCCTGGGGCGCGCGAAGGCAAGTACTGGAACTTCTCAAAGCCCGTATCCGCCGTTTTGCAAACACCGGCGGTTTTTTGCGAAATGATGACACCGCCCGCTACTACCGCCGCCTCTCATAAATTGTAAACACCAACCTCGGTGTCACAAGACCGTAAAACATTCAAAAAATACTCGACAAGATCACCCAATATAGGTAGTATTCAACCAATATGAAAGCCACTCTAGTTTATTGGCACAAAGCGCGGCTTCAGGGGCGATATGTACTTGAGATGGAGATTCATAAAGTCGGAAAGTCTCCAAAATATCCGGACGGAATCAAATATGGCCTTGTTCTGGTTGATCTGCAAAACGGGAAAAGAGTTCTGATGGACAATCATCATCCGAAAGGGCCGCATATTCATGCGAGCGATCAAGAGATTCCATATCAATATGTAGATGAAGAAAAATTGATTAAAGATTTTAAAAATTTGGTTTTAACCCACATGGAGGTAAAAATATGAAACACCTAATCGTCTCGTTAAAAACATCGGATGAAATATTGGATAATTTCAAGAAGGCCTTTCGCAAAGCCAAGAAGGGCAAAGTCAAAAAACCCCACTATGAAATTAGTTTTGATAACAAGAAAGATTTCGAACGGTTTGTGCGCAATCTGGATGTTTTGAAATATATTCTGATTTTTAAACCGAAATCCGTTTATGAATTGGCAAAACTCGCCAAAATTGATGTATCAAATTTAAATAAGGTTATCCTTTTCTTTGAGGAAGTCGGTGCTCTCAAGGTCAAAGTAACCAATGTATCTGGACGCCTCGTCAAAATGCCGGTGGTGGAATACGACACGGTGGAATTTAAGCTGGCGGCTTAAGATAACCATGGACGCATGAGGGTTGCGACACTTCCTGCGCTTCAGCAAACACTCCAGCAAAAACCCCTTGAAATCTCAGTATGTTTCTGCAATATCACCCCCTCTATTTGTAGGGGCTCGCGTCGCCCCCTCCAACAGCAAAGCTGTTGGAGCCTCCCCCTCTCGCTCGCGTTGCGAGCTGGACTGATTCCGAAAGACGCGAGATTTAAGAGTGCCACTATGGTTTGCCGTACCGGCTTTGAAAAGGATCCCGTTGAAAAAATGCGGCATTCGTGTGCGCACATCATGGCCGATGCGGTTCAGAAACTTTTTCCCTCTGCCAAAGTTACCATTGGACCCGTCATTGAAGAGGGTTTTTTTTACGATTTTGATTATCCCCGCGGTTTTGCTCCCGAAGATTTGCCAAAAATTGAAGCGAAGATGAAAGAAATTATCGCGAGCAATCTCCCTTTTGAAAGCAAAGAAGTTTCCAAAAAAGAAGCGATCCAACTTTTTAAGAAGATGGGAGAGAATTACAAAATCGAAATCATTAACGGTATTGAAGGAGATAACGTCACACTTTACACCCATGGCAATTTTACCGATCTTTGCAAAGGTCCTCACGTCTCCAAAACCGGCGACATAAAAGCCTTCAAACTTTTGAAAGTTTCCGGCGCTTATTGGCGTGGTGATGAAAAAAATCCGATGCTCCAGAGAATTTACGGAACCGCTTTCGCCTCCCAAAAAGATTTGGATGATTATTTGAAAAAACTCGAAGAGGCTTCAAGGCGAGATCATCGCAAATTGGGACAGGAATTAGACCTCTTTGAAATTGAACCGACCATCGGCGGCGGGCTTGTTTTATGGCATCCCAAAGGAGCCATGCTCCGTTTGCTCGTCGAAGATTTTTTGCGCAAGGAACTGCTTGCCGCCGGTTACGAATGGGTTTTCACACCACACGTCGGTCGTTCCACGCTTTGGGAAACTTCAGGCCATCTCGATTTCTTCAAAGAAAATATGTACGCCCCGATGGATGTAGAAAATCAACTCTACTATATCAAACCGATGAATTGTCCTTTCCATATCCAGATTTATCGCTCACGCCTGCGAAGCTACAGAGAATTGCCTGTGCGCTATGCAGAATTTGGAACGGTTTATCGATTCGAACGCTCCGGTGTTTTGCACGGTCTCACGCGCGTGCGTGGTTTTACACAAGACGATGCCCATATTTTTTGCACTCCCGAACAAGTCGAAGAAGAAATCGATAAATGCATCAAACTTGTTTTGAAAGTTTTACGGGCCTTTGGTTTGACCGAATTTAAAGCTTTTATTGCAACCAAACCACCCAAAGCGGTGGGACGAGATGAAGACTGGTCCAAGGCCACAAAAGCTTTAAAAAATACGGTCGAACTCCATAAAATTGCTTATGAAATGGACGAAGGGGGTGGGGCGTTTTATGGTCCCAAAATCGACCTCAAAATCAAAGATGCCCTTGGAAGATTTTGGCAATGCACCACCATTCAGTTCGATTTTAACTTGCCGGAACGGTTCGAAATCAGCTATCAGGGCTCGGACGGCGAGGCCCATAGACCCTTTATGGTGCATCGGGCGTTGGTTGGTTCTTTCGAACGTTTTTTGGGAATTTTGATTGAGCATTACGCCGGAGCTTTTCCTGCGTGGCTGGCTCCGGTTCAAGTGGTTCTGTTAACCCTCTCGGACCAAGTAGCTTCGTTTGCAAAAAAAGTTTTGGAACAATTGCGTAGTCAGGGTTTCCGGGCGGAATGGGATAACAGAAATGAAAAGCTGGGGCTAAAAATTCGCGAAGCCCAGCTCAAAAAAATTCCATACATGCTGGTAATCGGCGACAAAGAAGTGAAAGCCAGCAAAGTGGCTGTGAGAGCTCGTAAAGAAGGAGATTTGGGAGCGATGTCCGTCACCGATTTTATTGAAAAAGTAAAACAGGTAGTCAACAATTTTAATTGATCCAAGTCCATGGTCCATAGTCCATGGTCCCGGGTCCATGTAAACGGAGGTTTCAAATCAGACCACAAATGTCAGCACCCGATAGATCTCGTGAGGCGAGAGTTAATTTCAGAATTCGGGTTCCAGAAGTCAGGGTGATCGCCTCGGATGGAAAACAGTTGGGCGTTATGCAGACCAGAGATGCTTTGAGGGCCGCGGAAGAAGAGGGTTTGGACCTTGTTGAAATTTCGCCGACCGCAAGACCTCCGGTTTGTAAAATCATGGATTACGGGAAGTATAAGTACGAGCAGGAAAAAAAGAGAAGAGAAGCGAAGAAGCATCAGACCGTCGTTCTTCTCAAAGAAGTGAAACTGAGACCGACAACTGATGAACATGATTTGCAAACGAAGTTAAAACATGTGAAGCGTTTTTTGGAAGACGGGAACAAAGCAAAGTTAACTGTGAAATTCAGAGGAAGAGAAATGGCACACAAAGATTTGGGCGAAGAAGTTTTGAAAAAAATGATAACCGAAGTAGGAGAGTTGGCCAAACTGGATCAACCTCCCAAGTTTGAAGGAAAAATGTTGTCAGCAATATTAGCTCCAAACACCGGAGCCCCAAAAAAATAAGGAGTAAGCAATATGCCAAAAATGAAAACCAATAAGGGAGCACGAAAACGGTTTAAAATGACCGCGAGCGGAAAAATAAAACACAAAAGGGCTAACACACGCCACATTTTAACCAGCAAGGCAACGGGTCAAAAAAGACACCTTAGAGGAACCACAATTGTGAATGTGGCGAACGCCCCGCAAATCAAACGCATGATGCCTTACGGCTAGAATCACAGGAGACAATATGGCAAGAGCAAAAAGAGGGTCGAAAGCAAGACAAAGACGAAAAAAAGTTTTGAACCTTGCTGAAGGTTATTATGGTGGAAGACACCGGCTGTTTAGAACCGCCAAAGAAGCGGTAGATCGTGGCTTGGTGTATGCCTACCGTGACCGCAAAAACAACAAGCGCAATTTCCGGCAACTTTGGCAGATACGCATTGGTGCCGCGGTTCGTGAGCTGGGCCTTTCCTACAATCGCTTCATGAACGGATTGAAGGCAAAAAGCATCGGACTCAACCGAAAAATGTTGGCCGATTTGGCTGTGACACAACCCAATGATTTTGCAAAATTGGTTGAAACAGTACGATCTTAAAATAAATAATATTTACGAATGAGGATCCGGCTTTGCCGGTCCGAGTGAGTGGGGGTGCGGGGGGCTGGTTTGCCAGACCCCCGATAAAATGAAAGACGAACTTCTCGCCAAGATTGAGGCTTTAAAAGCAGAAGCTTTTCAGTCTTTGCCTGCGTTGAAAAATCTCAAAGAGCTTCAGGATTTCAAGGTTCATCTTCTTGGGCGCAAGGGTCTGCTCACCGAAATTTTGAAAGGCCTTGGAACCCTCACTCCCGAAGAGCGCCCTTTGGTGGGGCAGGCGGCAAACAAGATCAAGACCGAAATCGAATCGCAACTAGAAGTGCTTCAGCAATCACTCGAAACCAAAGAGCGGGAACAAATTTCACAGGCTAAGTTACTCGACATCACACTTCCCGGACTTCAACTTTCGCAGGGTTTCCGTCATCCTTTGAGTCTTGTGCAGGAAGAATTGTCCTCCATTTTTTTGAATTTGGGTTTTTCAATTTATGAAGGACCGGAAGTTGAGGCCGATTACTATAATTTTGAAGCTCTGAATTTTCCCGCCGACCATCCGGCCCGTGAAATGCAGGACACATTTTATATAAGACCATGGACAATGGACCATGGACTACGGACTAAAGACGAACAATTAGAAAAAGTCCATGGTCTACAGTCCATAGTCCATGGTCTTATGCTGTTGCGCACTCACACATCACCCGTGCAAATCCGGGCGATGAAGATTCAGAAACCTCCTTTATATATGATCGCACCGGGGGCAGTGTATCGCCACGATGATGATGTCACGCATTCTCCCATGTTTCATCAGATCGAAGGATTGATGGTCGACACCCATATCACTTTCGCCGATTTGAAAGGGGTGCTGACTCTGGTTTGCCAAACTATTTTTGGAAAAGAGAGAAAGGTTCGCTTTCGTCCGAGTTTTTTCCCTTTTGTGGAACCGGGTGCGGAGGTGGATGTTTCTTGTGGTCTTTGTGATGGCAAGGGTTGTCGCGTATGCGGCGGCGATGGATGGTTAGAAATTTTGGGAGCCGGAATGGTGCATCCGGCCGTGTTGAAAGAAACAGGAGTTGACCCCAAAAAATACACCGGCTTTGCTTTTGGAATGGGAATCGAGCGAATCGCCATGCTGAAATACGGCATCGATGACATCCGCCTTTTCTATCAAAGCGATTTAAGATTTCTGGAGCAATTTTAAAGTCCACAAATTCGGGTTTTGCTGATTGAATTTGCACCGTTATTATGCTCCAATGATTCCGCATTTCAGGGAGGGATCAAATCATGACACAAAAAACATCTCCTGAGCAAAGTCGAAGGATGACATGGGAAGAAATGAAAAAGGCGTTCCCGGATGAGTGGTTGATGATTACGGATAGTGAACATGATAACCTTGGTCGTTTTATCGCCGGTGTTGTTGAAAGGCATTCAAAAGACGACCAAGAAGTGTTTCGTTTGCCCATCCCAAAAAAGAACTGTGCTTTTAGATATACGGGGGAGAGTACTTTTAGAGGAATATTTAGCCATGCAGAGCATGATTGTGTCAATATACACCTCTTGAATGAAAGGAATTGTAGCCATTAGTTAGTACATCATTCACTAAATAAGTTGTCATTCCGGAATTTTTGCGAATGCAAAGTTGACTATTCCAAGGGACAAATTATTACTTCGCCGCATACCACGAGCAACCAACTATGAAAATTCCCCTCGACTGGTTAAAAGAATTTATTTCGCTTCGTGCAAAACCTCAGGAGATTGCCGACCAGTTGTCGATGGCGGGGCTGGAGGTGGAGGCGGTTGAAGAGGTGAATGGAGAAACGGTTTTGACGTTGGGGATTACTCCTAACCGTGCAGACTGTTTAAGTCTTCTTGGGGTTGCGCGCGAAATAAGTGCTCTTCAGGGAAAGAAATTAAATCCAAAAATGACAGTCACCCCGAAAGGGGAAGGAAAAATCGCGCAACTTTTGAGAGTACAGGTTCTCTCGAAAGCCGCTTGCCCGCGATACATGGTGCGCATCCTTCGTGGCCTTCAAATCAAACCGTCTCCCGATTGGATGCAGAAACGTTTGAACAGAGCAGGTCTTCGCACCGTTAATAATGTGGTTGATTGCACCAATTATGTGATGTGGGAGCTGGGACAGCCGCTCCATGCTTTCGATTATCGTTTTTTGAGAGATCGTCAAATTGTTGTGCGTCAGGAAAAAATGCCGATAAAATTTAAGACGCTCGATGGTGTGGATCGCTCTTGTGAATTGAATGATCTTTTTATCTGTGATGGTGGGGGACCTGTTGCTCTTGCCGGAATTATGGGAGGGGCCAATTCCCAGATTCAGGAAGACACGAAAGACATTGTGCTTGAGGCCGCGTATTTTAATCCCCGGCAAATTCACAGAACAAGAAAACGTCTGAGACTTTCCACAGATTCTTCCTATCGTTTTGAGCGAGGCATTGATCCAAATGGTGTAGCCAATGCTTTGCACCGCGTGACGGAATTGATTCTTCAAACCGCAGGTGGAAAAGCAACTGTGGATTGGATCGATCTTTATTCAAGAAAAATAAAACCAGCCGTCATTACTTTGCCCCTTTCTGAAGTGGGCCGCATATTGGGAGTAACTTTTTCCTCCGGCGAGGTGGCCCGTTTGCTAGGGGCGTTGGGGTTTGTGACACACGCGAAAGGGAAGGGACTCTCCGTTCAGGTTCCTACTTATCGCCCCGACATTACAATTCCGATAGATTTGGTTGAAGAGGTGGCGCGTTTGAAAGGTTACGATAAAATTCCGGCGACGCTTCCAAAAATCCAGATGAACCTTCCGAAACAACCTTCGGATGTTTGCGCTGAAAAAATAACAATCGATTGCTGTCTGAGTTTGGGTTTTTCACAAGCTTGTCATTTAAGTTTTACTTCACTTAAAAAAGCTGAGCTCTTTTGCGAAGATGCTTCAAAACTTGTTTTGCTCCAAAATCCTTTGTCGGAGGATCATGCCTGTTTAAGACCCTCTTTGCTTCCGTCTCTACTCGATGCGGTGGCCTTTAATCTCCATCGCCAAAGAAAGGGCGTAAAACTTTTTGAACTGAAACACACCTTTTCCCTTCAAAATAACGAAGTGAAAATTAGCGAGCTTTGCTCGCGTGAGGGGGAGGCTCCAACGGCTTTGCCGTTGGAGGGGGCGACGCAAGCCCCTATAATAGAAACCAAACATCTGGCAGTGGTGGCGACAGGAGCGGAATGGGAAACTCAGTGGCAGTTGAAACCCAAAGAAACTAATTTTTATACTTTGAAAGGATTGCTTCAACGGTTAACCGGTTTTCTTCACATTGAAGATTTGGAGTTTGTTCGAGATAACCATGGCAGTTGGATTTTTTTTCAGGGGAAAAAGATTGGTTGGCTGAGCAGTCTCAATCCCCAACTATTAAAAGAATGGGAAATTGAATCGGAAGTTTATGCCTTCGAACTCAACTGGGAAGTTTTGGCGGATGCTTCCAACAAAAGTTTCATTCATTATAAGACCCTCTCCAAGTTTCCGTTTGTTGAAAGAGATGTCGCGCTGATTTTGGATCAAGCAATTCCGGCTTCAAAAGTAGAAGAGGCGATCTTTAACTTTAACAACCCATGGATCAAAAAAATCCTTATATTTGACCTATTTAAAGGCGGAAACTTGCCACAAGGGAAGAAGAGTTTGGCCTTTCGTCTTCGCTATGCCTCTCCGGAAAAAACCCTTACGAGTGAAGAGGTCAACCAAGTTCATACCGAACTCATAAGTCGTTTGGAAAACGAGCTTTCAGCTCAACTTCGCACCTAAAATTTTAGCTAGCGCTTATAACTTATTGTGTTAGAATGCCTTTGAGTAATTTCACAAAGGGAGGTGCCATGACAAAAGCCGATATCATCGAACAGATTTACGAGAAGGTCGGTTTTTCCAAAAAGGAATCCTCTGAGATTGTCGAACTTGTCTTCGACACCATAAAAGAAACTCTTGAGAAGGGTGAGAAGATAAAAATTTCCGGTTTCGGAAATTTTGTTGTTCGAGCCAAACGACCTCGGGTCGGGCGCAATCCACAGACAGGTGAAGAGATAGAAATTTCAGCAAGACGTGTTTTAACGTTTCGTCCCAGTCAGGTTTTGAAACAAGCATTAAATAAATCGGAATTACCCGCATGAAAGCTTATAGTATTCCGAATAAGCTCTACTTTCGGATCGGCGAAGTGGCAGACCTCCTCGAGGTTAAGCCCTATGTTCTTCGCTATTGGGAAACCGAATTTCCCGATATCAAACCATCCAAATCAAAATCAGGCCAGCGCTTGTACAAACGCCGTGATGTGGAAATGCTGGTGCGCATCAAGGAACTTCTTTATGGCGAACGCTTTACGATCAATGGAGCTAGAAAACGCTTGAAGGAAATGATGCGGGAATACAGAAGCTACGAATCTGTTCAAGAAGCAACGCCGCAAGAAGAACTTCAACCAAAAATTGTGAAAATTCATTCCGGGAATTCTCATCCGGTTCATGCTAACGGGAATTCTGACGCCAATACCAATGTCAATCCCACTCCAAATTCAGCATTGTCACCCGTTCAGCAACAAGTCCCACCTTTCGATAATCGAAAACTCCTGCTTAAAATCAAAAAAGAGCTCGAAGGCCTGCTTCATACTTTAAAAATTTGAATACGGTTGAAATGCCTATGCACTTGAGTCCCGTAAGAAAACCTTTGCCCCCTTTTGTCATCCCCGCGCAGGCGGGGATCCAGTGATTTCAAGCGCTTCTGGATTCCCGCCTTCGCGGGAATGACAGAACGGGATTCAAAGGTATAAGCATTTACGGTTGATTATCTTCGTCTGCCGAAAATTCTTAGCAACATCAGAAAGAGATTGATGAAGTCGAGGTAGAGGGCGAGGGCGCCCATGATGGCGGCTTTTTCGCCTGATTCGGAGTTGGCGTCGATGTTACTGTTTAGTTGTTTAATTTTTTGGGTGTCATAGGCGGTGAGGCCTACGAAAATCAAAACTCCGGCATAAGTTGTGATCCAGTAAAGTGCGGAATTCTGAAAGAAGATATTTACAAGAGAGGCGATAATCAGGCCGATTAAAGCCATCCCGCACAAATTGCCGATGGAAGTCAGGTCTCTCTTCGTTACATACCCGTAAATACTCATCGCGCCAAAGGTTCCGGCGGTTACAAAAAAAGTGGAAGCCAGTGATTCCTGAGTAAAGGCGATAAAAACAACCGACAAGGTGAGTCCATTTAAAATAGAGTAGCCAATAAAGGAAGTAATGGCCGTTTGAACCGACATGCGGTTGATTGCGGCGGAAAGATAAAAAACAAGTCCCAGTTCCGCGATGAGCAATGCGTAAAAAAGAATCCGGTTTTCCAAAATGGTTGAAATAAGGACCGGTGTGGATGCGGTAAAAAGAGCGACAATAGCGGTGATCATGAGCGCGCCGGCCATCCAGCCATAGACTTTGTTGATGAAGGTTCTCTGAACTAGGACCTGAGTCGACAATGTATTTTGATTCATGGTTTGACTTATACTTTGTTTTTTGAAAGTTTGTAAATAGAAAATGCCCTGCTTTTTCGTAGCGGAACGTAGCGCAGCCTGGTAGCGCACTTCCTTGGGGTGGAAGGGGTCCCGGGTTCAAATCCCGGCGTTCCGACAATACAAGGAGGATTTTATGAAAAAAACATTAGCGATCGCTCTGGCGGCAATTTTGCTTGGAGCTTCCGGTTTTGCCGGCACCGTTCGTGCCGATGATAGTCACAAGAATCAAAAACAGGAAAAGAAGACCCAGCAGGAAAAACAAGAACAGCGCAAACTTAAGAAACAAATGAAGCCAAATGCGCACAAAGCAACCCCGGCGACTCACGCAACTCCCGCTGTACCTGCGAAAGCAGGAACTCCGGCAACTCCGGCAAAGCCAGCAACTCCAGCTGTGCCCGCCAAGAAAAAGTAAGGTTATTGATGAGGTAGAAACAGTCAAACGACACGGTCTGAAGGCCGTGTCGCTTTTGACTATGTATTTTTGGTTCTGTCATCCCCGCGCAGGCGGGGATCCAGTACTGGATTCCTGCTCCCTGCTTACTACCTGCAGGGACAAGCTTCGCAGGAATGACGCAAAGGATATTGTCTCCTTAATCGAGAATATTTCCCCGTCCCAAAATCCAGTTTGTGTCCCATTCTTTTTTGATTTGTTTTAACTGATCGATGTGCGGTTGTTTCCACTGGATCGGTACGAGGTTGCGATGCATCTTGCCAATCCCGTGTTCTCCGGCCACGCCGCCTCCAAGTTCCACCGCTTTGTGGCAACATTGGAGCAAAACTTTTTCCGCTTTGTGTTTTTCCTCGGCTGTCTTGCAGAGATAATTTACATGCGGGTGGCCGCGTCCAATGTGGGCATAAGCCATGAAGGGAACGCCCAGCGTCGCTCCCGTTTGATAAGTATAGTGCATCATCTTTTTGATTTTTGTGATGGGAACCCACCAATCACTTCCCACTTTTCCACCGCCTTGCGCCCAAAAATGGCGCCACTCTTCATTGATCTTTGACGGAATTTGATGACGCCACTGTCGCATTTTTTCTTTTTGCTTGTCAGTGGTGGCAACCCGTGTTTGTTGGCTCAGCGTTGCGTTCGAATATTTTTCAATTTGTGCAATCCAATCCGTCAGCAATTTTTCAAACTCCGCCTCATCTTTGTATTCCTGTTTGAAATAAATAAGCGTTTCTGTCTTTGCCAATTCTTTCGGGAAAGTGGCGTGGGTCTTCATGTAGCGGAGGGCCGCATGATCGATGAGTTCCAGCGCGCGCGGTTTTAATTTCTGTTCCGCGATGATGGCGACCACAAAATCAAGAGCGTTGAAAACATCGGGAAAAGGGACGAGGGCTGAAAAATATCCGGGAGGTGGATGAATCAAATCAACCGTCACTTCATAAATAAATCCGAGTGTTCCTTCACCGCCGATGAAAAAATCAAGAGGGTTGCCCGTCTCCAAAAAATATCCGGCGCGTCCGGGACAATCAATGAAATTTTCTCCATAGGGACGTGATAAAGCTTTTTCTGTTCCATCGGCCAGCAGTACTTTTATTTCACGAATATATTTTCGTGTGGAACCGTATTGAAACGAATCTTCGCCGCTGGCATTTGTAGAAATGGTGGCTCCGATGCGGGCATCATCCTGTGAAGTAGGAGCGGGAGGATAGAACCAACCTTGGTCTGCGACTGCTTTTTTCAGTTCTGTGATGGTGATGCCGGGTTCCGTTTTGGCATAAGCTTTGCCTTTCACTATGTCGATATCCAAAACTCGTTCCAATCTTTCGGTGGAAATGAGAAGTCCCCCTTCTGCCACCGAAGCGCCCGTCATGGAGGTTTGCGAACCGCAAAAAGTAACCGGAATTTTATTAGCGTTGCAAAATTTCAGCGCTTCCCGGATTTCCTGAACATCTCTAGCCCGCAAAACAGCGTCAGGAATGCCTTGCATCATGGTGTCTTGCGCATAGCTCTTAATTGACGGATCGGTTTTTAAAATCAGGGGCGTGGTTATTGGAAGTTCTTCAATGGATGGCATGATGCGGGTGATGCTGTATCCGACGCACAGGAAAATGTAAAGCAAGAGGGTGAGACTGTATTTTTCTTTTTCGTCTGATAACTGCCTTTACAACAGATGGGGCATAACGGACGGCAACAGATGTCACTCCTTTTTCCTGTTTTGCCTCTTTTTGTTTTAGAAGTGCCAAGGCCAGAAGAATGAGGACTCCTCCGGCAAGTGTGTTGGAAGTCAAAGGTTCTTTCAGCAAAATCAAGGCAAAGAGACAGCCAAAGAGGGGTTGTGAAAACCAAGAGAGGGCAAGAAGCGAAACACTGAAATACTGAAGTGAAGAGAGCCAGATAAAACAGGCCAAAAAAGAACAACCCAGCCCCAGATAGGCCACGGACCCAAGAGTTGCGAGACTGCGCGTGGGAAGCTGTTGCCACATTTCTAATCCCTGAAAGGGTAACATATATATGGAGGCACAGAGAAGGCAGTAGAAGGCGACAACGCACGGGGAGTAGCGGGAGAGAAGCGGTTTCAGGAGGATAGGAAACATCGCCTCTCCCAGTACGGCCAAAAGGAAAAGGAGATTACCAATCCATCGATGGGGTGTGGCACCGGAAAAGTCTGATGTCTGATAGGATAAAATAACAAAGCCAATGCAGGCTAGAATCAATCCCATTTTCATTTTCCGCGTCAATTTTTCTCCAAGAAATAAAACAGCCATGGCGATGGTGGCGACAGGTTCCATGGAGGCGATAAAAGTTCCATCGGTCGCCTGTGACATGCGAATTCCAACAATCTGCAGTAACGAGGCCAGCGTAAAAGCGATAAAAGCGCAAAAAAGAATCATCAAAAAATCGTTTCGTTGAAGCCGAAAATCTTTTCTGAAAAGAAGTATGGGGATAAAAATAAGAGCCGCCAAAGTGTGACGCAGATAAACAATTTGGAAAGGATCCAGTTCACGGGCGGCTAATTTCATGAAGGTGGGTGCTCCAGCGTAAAGAAGATTCATTAGGAGGATGAGAAGGAGGGCTTGCATGATTCTGGCCTACTGCTGTATGAAAAATAGTACAATCCCAAACATCCAAAAAACTGTTTAAAAATCACAATTAAAATCAGATAGTTCATCCAAATTCTTTTTGATGATCTTCTCATCTATTCGATGAAGAATGTCTCATTTCTTCAACGATTAGGCTTTATTTTTGGCCCAAACTCTTTTAAGAGACGCTACTTCACATATATGAAAAAACGCGTTGTTATAGGAATGTCTGGTGGGGTTGATAGCTCCGTTGCGGCGGCTCTTTTATTACAGAAAGGCTACGAGGTTCTCGGATTCTCGATGGATCTGTACAGTTGTGATCGCCCTTTGGAAAAAAGCTGTTGCACGGCCACCGACCGCCTCGATGCCCGAAGAATTTGCGAACAATTAAAAATTTCTTACGACACGATCGATCTTCGCCCTCAATTTCGCACTCATGTTATCGATTATTTTGCCAAGGAATGTGCAAAAGGTCGCACGCCTCTTCCGTGTGTTCCGTGTAATCGTGATATCCGGTTCAAAGCGCTGATCGATTATGCTGATCAGGTCGGAGCCCATTGGATTGCCACGGGTCATTATTCCCGCGTTCAGTAAAATGGGGATGGAAGTTTTTCATTATTGCGAGGGGTTGATCCCAAAAAAGATCAGTCCTATTTTTTATGGGGACTTAATCAAAAAGAGTTGGCTCGTTTAAAATTTCCGCTTGGAAATTTCAGAAAAGAAAAAGTGCGTAAAATTGCAAAAGAGCTCGGTTTGAAAACGCATTCCAAAAGAGACAGTCAGGAACTTTGCTTTGTGGGAGATGGGGACCACGCCCATTTTCTCGAAGAGCACTTTCCCGAGTCTGCATTTCCGTCCGGTGATTTTATGGATGCCTCAGGAAAAAAATTGGGACGTCATCATGGAGTGCATGCCTATACGATTGGCCAACGAAAGAGGTTGGGAATCAGTCTTGGGAGTAGGCGCTATGTGGTGCGCCTCGATGCGGGAAAAAATGAAGTAACATTGGGAGACCGTGACGCCTTAAAGGCGCAAGGATTGATTGCGAAGGATGTCCACTGGATTTCCCCAAGGTCCATGGTCCACAGTCCATGGTCCATAGTCCATTCCCATTCCTCCCTTGTCAAAATTCGTTCCACACACACGGGTGTGATGGCGCAATTGGAAGAAATGGAAAATGAAATAAAAGTTTCCTTTGAAAAATCTCAAGATGCGATTACACCGGGTCAAGCCGCCGTTTTTTATCAGGATGATGTCTGTCTTGGTGGCGGCTGGATAGAAAGGGCATTGGTATGAGTCTACTGAAAGCATTTGAAAAAAAACTGGGATACACCTTCAAAAGAAAAGATCTTTTAAGGCGAGCCCTCACACACAAATCCTACACGAACGAATTCAAACTCTCTCCATTAACACACAATGAACGAAGCGAATTTCTGGGAGACGCCGTACTGGAGCTGGCAATCAGTCACCTGCTCATGGAGAAATTCAAAGAACATCCTGAAGGAGAGCTTTCCAAACTGCGGGCGGCGGTTGTGAATGAAGCCGAGCTGGCAGAGTTGGCGCGCTCCATTCATCTTGGGGAATTTTTATTTTTGGGAAAAGGGGAGGACCTGACAGGCGGCCGTGAAAAACCTTCGCTCTTGTCGGATTCTTACGAAGCTGTTTTGGGGGCTGTTTATCTCGATCGCGGTTTTAAAAAAGCGGCCGATCTTGTAGCAAAACATTTTAAAGATATCGTGGAAAAAGTTGGTGCAGAAGGGTTTGCAAAGGATTATAAGACACGACTTCAGGAAGAGGTTCAGGCGCGTTTTCGCTCCATCCCGCGCTACAAGCTTGTCAAGGCGGTGGGGCCGGATCACCTAAAGACATTTGAAGTGAACCTGTATATAAAAGAAGAACTCTATGGAGTGGGGATGGGAAACAGTAAAAAAAGTGCCGAGCAATCTGCGGCGCGTGAAGCGTTGGTAAAATTAACCGGAGGCGAATAATGAATTTCAAAGCAGGTTATGTGGCGATTGTGGGGCAACCGAATGTGGGCAAATCAACCCTGCTCAATAAAATTATCGGGGAACCCGTGGCGATTGTGACACCCAAACCACAAACAACAAGAAATCGGATCATCGGAATTTTAAATCGCCCCGATGCACAGCTTGTGTTTATCGATACTCCCGGTTATCATTCCATTCCGCGTCCTCTCCATCAGTTCATGCTCAACGAAATTGAAAAGACTATTGATGAAAGTGATCTCTTCTGTTTTTTAATTGATCCCGAATCGGATCAACCTCATCTGGACGATGATCTTCTCGAACGTCTTCACGGAAAAAATCCGATTGTCATTGTGAATAAAGCCGACCTATTTTTAGGGGCTCGCGTCGCCCCCTCCACCGGCAAAGCCGGCGGAGCCTCCCCCTCTCGCTCGCATTCGCTCGCTAAATCTAGGGAGGAGATTGCCGAAGAGCTCCGTTCCAAGTGGAATCTCAAAGAACTCTTTTTTATTTCAGCTTTGCACGGCGATGGAGTTCAAGAACTCATTCAAACGCTGACAGACCGCCTTCCGGAGGGACCGAAATTTTTTGAAGAAGATATTTACACAGAACTCCCCATCCGTTTTTTGGCGGCGGAATCTATTCGGGAACAGGCCATGTTGTTGCTCCATCAGGAACTCCCGTATGGTTTGGCGGTTGAGGTTGTGAGTTTTGAAGAGAAACCGCAAATCACCGTCATCAAAGCCAATATCGTCGTTGAAAGTCCCTCCCATAAAAGCATGGTCATTGGCAAGGGAGGGCAGATGATCAAAAAACTTGGTACTCGCGCCCGTGAAAGAATCGAATTCATGATGGGAGATCAAAAAGTATTTCTCGAACTTTTTGTAAAAGTGGATGAAGACTGGACTTTGAGCGCCGACAAATTAAGACAGTATGGATATGTCTGAAATAAAAGAAATTCCTGCCACCACGCCGATGCTTAGACAATATCTGAGCATCAAGGGTCAGTATCCCGATTCGATTCTTTTTTTTCGCTTGGGCGATTTTTATGAAATGTTTTTTGAAGATGCCCAAGTTGCTTCCAAAATTCTCGATATTGCGTTGACCTCCCGCAACAAGGGAGAATCGGAACCGGTCCCCCTCTGCGGCGTTCCGTATCACGCGTGCCAGCCCTACATTGCCAAACTGCTTCAGGCCGGGAAAAAGATAGCGATCTGCGAACAGATCGAAAATCCCAAAGAGGCCGTGGGTATTGTTAAACGCGATGTGATCCGCATTATCACGCCCGGCATGGTTTTGGACGACTCTGTTTTGGAATCGTCGGCCCCCAATTATTTGGTGGCTGTGTGTGGTGAGATTAAAAATTTTTCGCTCGCCTATCTTGATATTTCAACGGGGGAATTTCGCGCGGGGTCGGTGATTTCTTTGGATGCCCTGTTGGATGAAATCGCCAAACTCGATCCGAAAGAAATTTTAATTCCGCAATCATGGGAGGCCAACCGGTTCAAAGAAAAACTGAATTCCCATTTTCCGAATGCTCTGATTTCACTTCTCTCTGAAAAAGAATTCAATCCTTCGCAAGTGGAAATTTTTGAAGGGGCCAACCTTTTAAAAATAAAATCGCCCAAAGCTTTGCAAGCGGCCGGAGCTCTTTGGGGATATGCGTGTTATACCCAGAAGGGCGCGCCTTCCCATGTCACAACGCTTTTGCCCCATGAAACGAAAAGTTTTTTGATTCTGGATGAGTCAGCGCAAAAACATTTGGAGCTTTTGAAAACAGAGGATCAGGAAAAAAAAGGTTCTCTGCTGTATCTGCTCGATAAAACACAAACTCCGATGGGTGCCAGAAAATTGCGCCAATGGCTTTTGTATCCGCTGGTTGATTTAACGGCGATTCGGGAAAGACAAACAGCCATTGCCTGCCTCATGAATGAATTTTCTCTGCAGGAGGGACTTAATAAAAACCTGAAAAATATCTCCGATCTGGAGAGATTGGTGGGGCGCATCGCCATTGGAACCGCCAATGCCAGAGATATTGTGGCGCTGTCTAATTCCTTAAAAATATTTCCGGAACTGATTTCCATTTTAAAATTACAGGAAGGTTTGCTTAGGATTGCTGTTGTTCTGCTTCAAAATTTTGAACCACTGGTCGAAAAAATTTCAAAAACATTGGTGGAAGATCCTCCGTTCAGTATTCGGGAAGGCGGATTTATCCGGACCGGCATTCATCCGGAACTCGATGAATTGAGAAAAATCAGGGGAGACGGAAAAAATTTTATTGCCGCATTGGAAGAAAAAGAGCGGACTTCAACCGGCATTTCTTCACTCAAGATCCGCTTCAATAAAGTTTTTGGTTACTACATTGAAATTACCCACACGCATCGCGACAAAGTTCCTTCACACTATATTCGCAAGCAGACTTTGGTGAATGCCGAACGCTACATCACTCAAGAACTCAAAGAATACGAAGAAAAAGTTTTGGGAGCCGAAGGACGCATTACTCAAATTGAATACGAACTCTTCATGATCTTGCAGGACGAAGTGAAGTCGTGGTTGCTTCGCATTCAAAAAGCGGCGGATCAAATTGCCATTTTGGATGCTCTTTTTTCCCTCTCCGCCGTTGCGAGTAAACATCGTTGGGTTGCCCCCAATATGACGACCGAAAATGTTCTGCATATTGAAGAGGGGAGACATCCCATTGTGGAGGAACTTTCGGAGGAACGTTTTGTTCCCAACGATATTCATTTGGGAGTGGAAACGCGTTTCCTGATTATCACGGGCCCGAATATGGCCGGGAAATCGACCGTCATGCGGCAGACCGCGTTGATTGTGATTTTGGCGCAGATGGGTTCTTTTGTGCCGGCGACCAAGACTTCAATCGGTCTGGTCGATCGGATTTTTACACGGGTTGGCGCTTCGGATCGTTTGTCGCGAGGCGAGTCGACCTTCATGGTAGAGATGGTGGAGACGGCCCACATTTTGAAAGAGGCGACCGAAAAGAGTCTCGTGATTATTGATGAGATTGGACGCGGGACTTCCACTTACGATGGAATGAGCATTGCGTGGGCCGTGGCGGAATTTCTCCACCAAAATATCAGGGCCAAAACTCTTTTTGCGACCCACTACCATGAGCTCATTGAAATGCCCGAGTCTTGTGAAGGGATGAAAAATTTCAACATCGCGGTGAAAGAATGGAACGACAAAATTATTTTTCTACGCAAATTGGTTCCCGGTGGCACTTCCAAAAGTTACGGAATTGAAGTGGCAAAGTTGGCCGGTCTGCCGCAAACTGTTGTGAACAGGGCCAAGGAAGTTTTAAAAAACTGGGAGACGTTTGCGGTGAAAAAAAATCCCGAAACCACCCCCCAACTCCCTCTTTTTTCAGATCAAAATGAGGCGCTCATAAAAGAACTGCAATCCATCGATCTCAACAACATGACCCCCATTCAAGCTTTGGAATTTCTCTCCTATCTTAAGAGACAGTCGCAATCTTGATGCGGTGTAAATATTTTCGAAGCCATTTGTCGATTTGCGGAAGACGCACTTCAGTGCCGGCGAGAATTTTTTTGATAAAATGATATCCGACTTGAGGTTCGACCTTGATTTTCCATCCATTCATTCGCAAAAAAATATCCGTCAAAAAAAAGGCGGTTCGCTTATTGCCGTCCACAAAAGGATGATTTAAAAGCAGGGATTCCATCAGGGCCGCCGCCATCTGAGCGATGTCTTTATAATATCCCGTTTGAGGCCTGAAAAGGGCGCTCTCCAGAAGGCCCGGATCTCGGATACCCTTTGTTCCTCCAAAATGTTGGATTAAATTTTGATGGAGTTCCAGCGCTTCTTCTAGGGTTGGAAATTGGATCATTTGGCAAGGAGCCGGCCCAGTTTTTCGTTCTCTTCAATGGATGCTTCCATTTGTTTGACAAAAACGGGACGAACTCTTTTTTTACGGACGAAATCTTTAAGGGCTTCTGTCAGTAATCCGGTAATGCTTTGGTGCGTTTCATCGGAGAGTTCTTTAAACTCTTCCCAAACCTTTTCATCAACTGTTGTGCTGATTTTAACCGCCATGTTTGAAGAATAACCCGTTTTCTTGAAAAATCAAGATATTTCTTCTATTATAGGGGCAGGCAAAGCCCCCTCCAACGGCAAAGCCGTTGGAGCCTCCCCCTCACGTTCGCTTTGCTCACTGATTCTTCTCCTTCATTGCGGTGATTTCGTCTGAAATTTGTTTTAAACTGTCAGAGCCTTTTATGAGGAGATCGGCCGCCTGTTTGCTTTTATCTGGATCATTTTGTTGCAGGGCTATCTCGGTCAGCTTGAAAGAGTCGACATAATTACCAACCGCTTGTTTGAACCGGTCATGCGTTGAAGCCAATCTTGCCGGCGGGGTGTAGGCCTTGGCTTCTTCCCCTATGACAATCAGCTTTTCTTTGGCTGTACTTATTTGTTTCAATGCGTCTTGCTGGCTAACATTGGCAGGATTGGTAAAAAGAGGCGTCACACTTACCATGACTTCGGAAATTTTTTGTCCCATGGGTCCAATTTGTTCCAAGTAAGTCTGAACTTCCACGGTGGGGATTTGTTTTTGCGTATAGATTGAAATAATTTTGATTGTCCCAAAAAGGGTCGCCAATCCTATGGCAATAATACCAAGGACGGTGACAATTTTTTCCAGTTTCTTCATCAGTTCCTCCTTCCCCACCACCTGTGCTGTCTGCCGGACAGACATGCTGTCTGCGCACAGGTGGTGGGGCTTTTATTCCTCCGATTCTACACAATCGGGTTGATCATCATAGGGAATGTCGGGATCGCATTCCACTTCCGCGGAAGGCGAGGGCTGGGTATTATTTTTTTGATTCAATTTTTGACAACCGGGGTCCCAATAGCCGCATTTTTTTGTATTGGCATCCATATCTTTGAAAACTTTTCCACCTGTTCCCCCCTCATCGCCAAAGCACCGATAACCGTATCCCACGTAGTAGGCGCAACGTGCTTGTGCGTGCACACTGAAGAGGGATATAAAGAACACGATTGAGATAAAAAGAAATAATTTTTTCATAACGACCTTCCTTTCAATCGGGTTGACATGATTTCAAAGTGGGACTCCAGTGTGTTCCCGTTTCGCATGTTCGTTGCAATGCCTCCGGAGGCGCTTCATCTTCAATACATCTTTTGAAAGTGGGACTCCAAGTGCCCCGTTCGCATTGGGGTGCAGTGACTTCTTCCTGATGGGCAGGGGGGCTCCGGGCCAGCTCAGG